>JBAQWH010000665.1:0-5345 GCA_049298815.1 Thermoanaerobaculia bacterium
GTTCCGATATCGCACGTCGATCACCTTCCGCACGACATCCTTTGCAATGCCGGGGAGGTTCTGGACGCGGGTGAGGACGTCGTTGAAGGCGTGGGATTCGCCGCCGTGCTTGAAGCACTCGGCGCAACGCGGCAGTTCGGTGAAATCGCGCTTCTCGAACGCCGCCTGGAACTTCGCCATCTGCGGTCCCTCGATGATCTCGAGCAGCGTCTGCGTCTTGAGGTCGCCGAGGATCTGATCGCCGTGCGCGTCGTAACAGCAGTGCGTCACCCGACCGTCCGCGAAGATCACGACCCAGGTGAAGAACGCCCCCTGGACACAGCCGTAGAACTTGCCGTGCAGGTCGGTCTCTTCGTTCACGTCGAGCGCCTCGCACGTCTTTTCGATCACCGTCGCGTTGCGGTATTTCCTGAGGTCGAAGAGCTTTCGGAAGTCGTCGACGCTCTCGTCCACCGTCAGGCGCGACCGCATCTTCTGGATCTCGATCCTGAGCTGGCTCCCCTTCGCCTGTTCGAGGAACGCACGCGTCAGCTCGACCAGCTTGTCGAAGTCCCCGCCGGTCCGCAGCTCGGGATAGACCTTCGGATTGACCGAGTCGACGCAGATCCGGATTCGCTTGAGCGGTGTGGCCAGCAGTTTCGCGCCGATCGCGTCCGTCAGGACGAGACCGTTCGTGCTGAGGCTCGCTTCGGGAAAGAGCCGGATCGCATCGTCGATGCGCGAGTACAGCAGCGGCTCACCCATCTCATGCAGCCACTTCAGCTTCAGGCCGAGACCGTGGATCTCTCGCTCGGCTTTTTCGACGAGCGGCCACTCCATGTCTTCGTACGGACGGCGGAGCACCGGCAGTGGGCACATGCCGCAGCGGAGGTTGCACTTCGACGTGAGCTCGAGTCCGACTTTGATGCGGGACGGTTTGAATTTCATGCGGATGCCGGCAGCAAGCGCCTGAAGACGCCTGCGTATTCCGCCCACGAGTAGCGTCGCGCCGAGGCCGCCGCCGCCTGTTCCATCGCGGCGCGGTCCGCGATCGAGAAGAACGCGTCGACTGCGCGGGCGAGCGCGACCGGGTCCTCGGGTGGAACCAGCATCCCGTTCTCCCCTTCCACGATGATCTCGGGAAGTCCCCCGACGCTCGTCGCGATGACGGGACGTGCGAAGTGGAACGCCGTCAATGCCACGCCGCTCTGCGCCTCGGTCCGGTAGGGCGCGAGAACGACGTCGGCCGCACCGAACCAGTCGCCGATCTCGGAGTCGGGGATGAAGCGGAGGTCGAGCCGGACGTTGTCCAGTCCCTCGGCCATCGCCCGGTACTCCGCGGCCGCGTTCCACCACGCTTCTCCGGCGACCGCGAGCGTGGCGCGGACCGTCAGCCGGCGCCACGCACGCAGAGCGATGTCGAGCCCCTTGAACGGGCGGACGTGCCCGAAGAAGAGGGCAACGTTGCCGTCGAGTCCGAGGCGCGTGCGCGCTTCGTCGCGGGAAGGGGTGCTCGTGCCGAGCTCGTGGACAGGGAGGAAGGTCTTCACGATCCTGTCGCTGCGCGGTGGCCCGAGCCGTCCGGCCGCGTCGTCCGCCTCGCTCTGCGCATGGACGACCAGCGAGTCGCCGCGGCGGAGGACGAGGTCCGTGAGCGCGCGCTTCCAGATCGCCGGCTCCTTGTCGCCGATGTTGTGGCACTGGAGGATGACGCGTGTGGTCTTCGGTAAGAGCGCCAGGAGCGTGAGGTACGGCAGAGCCCAGACCCAGACCCACCAGACGAGGATCACTGCGTCGGGGCGGTCGCGGCGGAGCCTCAGCCCCGTGCGGAGCCAGGTGAGCGGATTGACGATGTCGAGGAGGAAGCGCGCCCCGGGCGGCGTGCGGGCGCGCAGCGTTTCGTCGATGTCGCTCGAGCCCGGGTAGAGCGATTTCGGGAACTGCCGGCTGAACGAGACCACGCTCACCTCGTCCGTTTTCGCCAGCTCCTCGGCCAGCCGCGTCGTGCAATAGGCAATGCCCGCGCGATAAGGAAACACCGGCCCGACGATCGCGACTCTCACGGCGGCCACTTTACATTCACCACAGAGACACAGAGGACACAGAGACGCACGGAGAACGACTCACCTCTGTGCACCTCTGTGTCCTCTGTGTCTCTGTGGTGAATCGTTCCCTCACCGCAGGAAGCTGACCACCGTGCTCGCGAGATACGCGCCCCAGGTCCGCACGTCGAAGACGAGCGACGACGACATGAAGCAGGAGTGCGTGCAGTGGCACTCCTTGTTGCGGATCGAGAGCCGCTGTTCGTCGGCGGCGGCCGAGCTCCAGAGCTTGCCGAAGTCGTAGCCAGTGTCGCGCACGTTCCCGACCGGCTCGCGCAGCTCGCACATCCGCACCTCGCCGCGTGCGTCGAGCACGCCCGACACCGTTCCGGCGTGGCAGGGCCGCACCTGCGTCTCCTGCTCGAGCACCGCGAGCTCCATCCGTCGCGAGTACATCTTCACGAACTTCAGGAACCCGTCGTAGTTCTTGTAGCCGTTCCAGTAGGCCTCGAGCTTCGGCAGCACCTCGCGGTAGCGCTCGGTCGTGATCGGCTGGATGCTCTTGTCCGGCTGGTCGCCGCGCAGCATCTCGAACGAGTGGAACGAGATGGAGGGAAAATCGCGCCGCACGGCCACGAACAGGTCGTCGAGATCGTCGACGTTGTAGGTGCACAAGCAAGTGTGCACGTTGACGGTGAGGTTGGAGTACTTCTCCTTCAGTGCAGCGAGCAGCGAGTACGTCTTCTTCGCGCGCTCGTAGTTCCCCGGAACGCCGCGGATCCAGTCGTGCTTCTCGCCGACGTGGTCGATCGAGAGGTTGACGACGATCTGCGTCGACGGGCACCGCTGCACGGTCTTCTCGACCTGGCGGGCGATCAGGTCGCTCGTGATCGCGCCGGTCGGGATGGTGATCTGCTTGACCTTGTTGTTCGTCGAGAGGAGCTCGCAGATGTCCGGCAGATCGCGCCGGAGGAACGGCTCCCCGCCGCTCATCACCACGAAGAGCATCTCCCCCATCGACTCGACGGTCTTCCGGATCTCGTCGAACGAGAGCTCGTGCTCCTTGTTCTTGCGCAGCTGCTCCCAGTTGAAGCAGGTGCGGCAGAAGGAGTTGCAGTCGTAGGTCAGCCCGAGGATCAGGTAGACCGGCTGCATGCCGCGCTTGTCGACGAGGTAGCGGAGGTAGTGGGCTTTGTCGGTGAATTTCATACCAGTCGATGTCGGCGCTCGGCGTACCGTTCACCACAGAGGCACAGAGAGCACAGAGGAACACAGAGGTGACTGTCGCGGCGTCTCATCTCTGTGCTCCTCTGTGCTCTCTGTGTCTCTGTGGTGAACGGCGTCGCCATTCCTCAACCCCTGCCGCCCGACCTGTATTGCAGCCAGCCGCTGACGATGCCGAGCCAGTAGGTCACGTGATGGGCTGCGAAGGCGAAGGGGATCACGGGCCACCAGCGCAGAGGAAGCCGCGTGGCGGTCGCGCCGAGGACGAGCGTGAGGAGCGCGTACGGGATCGCAACGAGCGGCGCGAGCAGGATCGCGACCGCGCCGGCGGCGAGAAAGGCGCCGATCTTCGGGCTCATCCGTGACTGGCCGGCCGCGAGCATCCGGCCCGTCTTCACCCGGTAGCGCCACCTCTGGCGCAGGTACGGCCCGGGAAACGCCCGCCGCCGGTGGAAGACCCGGACGTCGCCGTGGTAGACGACGCGCCCTCGCTTCATCAGATGCTCGATGAGCCGGGTGTCCTCCCCGATGTAGCCGATCGCCTCGTCGAAGCCGGTGAACGCGCTGCGTCTGACGAAGAGATTCACGAGAGCGATGTCGGACGCGGCGCCGAGGTCGAACACGCCGCCACGCGACTCGTGGCAGGCGATGCCGGAGCCGATCCAGCGGGTTGCGAGGAGGGTGTCGGAGATCAACTCGTCGACCGGCGACCCGGGGGGAGCGGGGTCGGGACCACCCAGAGCGAGGACGTCGGGGTGGGCGTCGAGGTGCGCGACGGCGGTCGCGAGCCACCGCGGATCGGCCGTCGCATCGTCGTCGATGAAGGCCAGGATCTCCCCCTGCGACTCGGAAACCGCTCGATTTCTTCGAGTTGCGGGATTACGATCCCGGACGACGACGTTTCGAAAGCCGCCCTCTGCAGTAGCCTGCAACGGTTCTGCGGAGACGGCGATCAACTCGAACGAAAACGGCGCCTCCTGATTCAGCACCGACGCGATCGCCCGTTCCGCGTCGCCGCCGATTCGCTCGACAGGCATGATCACACTTACTTTCATCAGAAAAAGACTCTCACCGTCTCCAGACCGCCGCGAATCCTCGCGCTGCGCTCGTCATGATGCCTGAGAGTCCCCGAGCCAGAGAATGAAGCTTATCGTTCAGATCCCCGCCTTCAACGAACAGGCGACCATCGCGCAGGCCCTGCGCGACATTCCGAAGAAACTCGACGGCATCACGTCGATCGAGACCCTCGTCATCGACGACGGGAGCAGCGACCAGACCGTGGAGAGCGCTCGCAAGGCCGGCGTGACCCACATCCTCCAGCTCAGGACGCACAAGGGGCTGGCGGCCGCCTTCACCGCCGGCATCGACGCGGCACTGCGGCTCGGCGCGGACGTCATCGTCAACACCGACGCCGACAACCAGTACGCGGCGGCCGACATCGCGAAGCTCGTCGCCCCGATCATCGCCGGCTCCGCGGAGGTCGTCATCGGCGACCGCCAGGTCGCGACCTCGCCGCACATGTCGCCGGTCAAGCGGATGCTGCAGCGGATCGGCAGCTGGAGCGTCGGGCTCGCGTCCGGCATTCGCGTCCCCGACGTCACGAGCGGCTTCCGCGCGTTCTCGCGTGAGGCGGCGATGCAGATCAACGTGTTCAACCCGTTCACCTACACGCTCGAGACCGTCATCCAGGCCGGCAACCGGAACCTCGGCGTGCAGACGGTCGCGGTCCGGACGAACGCCCCGACGCGCCCCTCCCGGCTCTACGACGGATTATTTACATACGTCCGTAAGTCCGTCGCGACGATCTTCCGCGTCTACGCCCTCTACCGCCCGCTCAAGACGTTCTTCGCGATCGGCAGCGTGCTGATGATGCTCGGCATCATCCTCGGCGCGCGCTTCGTCTGGTTCTTCCTCCAGGGCGACCGGGGGGGACACATCCAGTCGCTCATCCTCGCGGCCGTCTTCCTCATCACCGGCTTCCACACCTGGCTCATCGCCCTCCTCGCGGACCTCATCGGCGTGAACCGCCGGCTCAGCGAGGACGTGCTGATCCGCCTCAAGCGCCTCGAGTCGCCCGCTGTCGCGCGCGCACCTCGCCGC
>JBAQWH010000666.1:0-2734 GCA_049298815.1 Thermoanaerobaculia bacterium
CTCTACCGCAGCGCCACTGAAGTGCCGCTGCCCGCGGACTGAAGTCCGCCCTCCGACGGGTTACCATCGCACTGCCATGAAACGCCTCCCAGAATGGATCCGCGAGAAGAAGCTCAACCTCTCCAGTCTCGCCGAGATCAAGACGATGCTGCGCGACCGCGACCTGCACTCGGTCTGCGAGTCGCTGGCCTGCCCGAACCGCACCGACTGCTTCTCCCGCGGCACGGCGACCTTCATGATCCTCGGCGACGTCTGCACGCGAGCCTGCGGCTTCTGCAACGTCACCACCGGCCTTCCGTACGCACCGCCGTCCATCGATGAACCGCGTGCGGTCGCCGAGACCGCCCAGCGCCTCCAACTCCGGCACGTCGTCGTCACCTCGGTCACGCGCGACGACCTCCCCGACGGCGGCGCCACGCAGTTCGCCGAGACGATCCGCGCGATCCGCCTCACGATGCCGGAGTCGGCCGTCGAGGTGCTCACCCCCGACTTCCGCGGCAACGCCGACGCCGTCCGGATCGTCGTCGAGGCGAAGCCCGATTACTTCAACCACAACGTCGAGACCGTTCCCCGCCTCTACCGTCACGTCCGCCCCGGCTCGCGCTTCGACCGTTCGGTCGACGTCCTCCGCGAAGCGAAACGGATCGACCCCGAGATCGTCACAAAGTCGGGGTTGATGCTTGGATTCGGTGAAACGAAGGACGAAGTCGTCGACGTGCTCGAGAGGCTGGCCGATGCCGGCGTGGAGATCGTCACGATCGGACAGTACCTGCAGCCGAAGCGGATCAAGCTCGAGGTCGTCGAGTACGTCCATCCGGACGTGTTCGAGGAGTACCGGCTCCTCGGTGAGGCGATGGGATTCCGGGCCGTCTTCTCCGGGCCGTTCGTCAGGAGCTCCTACATGGCCGATGTGGTCGCGCATCAGGCCAGTCAGGCAGTCTGAGGCGATGGGCCGCCACCCGAGGTCGATCGACAGGGACAAGAAGGAGGGCGGTGCGTACTTCGTGACGTACCTGCCGATCTTCCTCGACTACCTGGCAGTCGAGAAGGGGCTCGCGAAGAACTCGCTCTCCGCCTACGCGATCGACCTGCGCCATTTCGGGCACTGGCTCGCCGACCAGAGCCTCGAGCTCGAACGGGTCGAGCGGATCCACCTGGTGAAGTACTTCCAGTCGCTGCGCAGCGCCGGAATCTCGGCGCGGTCGGTGGCGCGCGCTCTGGCGGCGATCCGCGGGATGTTCCGCTTCCTCGTCGCCGAGCGGCATCTCGCGACCGACCCGACCGAGAACGTCGAGAACCCGAGGGTCTGGACCTCGCTGCCGAAGTCGCTTCAGCCGGAAGAGGTCGAGGCGCTGCTCGCGGCGCCGCCGCGTGATACGCCGGAAGGTCTCCGCGACCGCGCGATGCTGGAGATCCTGTACGCGACCGGGCTCCGGGTCAGCGAGTTGATCAAGATCCGCATCGACGAGGTCGTCATGGACGCGGGGTTCCTGCGGACGATGGGGAAAGGGTCGAAGGAGCGGATCGTGCCGTTCGGCGACTCCGCGCGCGACGCCGTCCTCGAGTACCTCGACAAGGCGCGGCCGCCGCTCGACCGGTTCAACGACCCGCACCTCTTCCTCTCGCGGCGGGGTCGTCCGATGAGCCGCCAGTCCTTCTGGATGAAGATCGTCCGCTATGCGACGGCAGCCGGCATCCGGGCGCACATCTCCCCGCACGTGCTGCGTCACTCGTTCGCGACGCATCTGCTCGAGAACGGGGCGGACCTCCGCTCGGTGCAGATGATGCTCGGGCATTCCGACATTTCGACCACGCAGATCTACACCCACGTCTCACGAGCCCGGTTGCAGCGGATGTACGAGTCGTTTCACCCGCGGGCATAATGTGCACGCGCCCCCCGGTTTAGTTGACACGGTCCGATGAAACGCGTTCTTCTCGCCGTCTTCACGTTTGCGCTCGCTTCTGCGGCGAGCGCGAGCATTGCCATCTTCACGGATGGCAGGACGATGAAGATCGACGGGTACGCCGTCGACGAGGCGATCATCCACCTCGTGTTGCAGGGCGGCGGGAAGGTGTCGATCCCGCTCACCCGTGTCGACCGGATCGTCGACGACGAGGTCGTCACGCCGGAGATCGTCGAGGAAGTGCGGAAGATGGCCGAGGATGGCGTCTTCCCGCAGCGCTCCTGGCGTTTCACCGATGCGAGCGGGCCGCTGTTCCAGTCGAAATACAACGACACGATCGTCAAGGCGGCGCGGCATCACGACGTCGACGCCGCGCTCGTGTCGGCGGTGATCAAGGCCGAGTCCGACTACAACCCGCGCGTGGTCTCGCACAAGGGAGCCCGCGGCCTCATGCAGCTGATGCCGGCGACTGCGAAACGCTTCGGCGTGTCGAACTCGTTCGACCCCGAGGAAAACATCTACGGCGGGACGAAGTACCTCCGCTGGCTGCTCGAGAAATTCGACGGCAACGCCGACCACGCGGTCGCGGCGTACAACGCGGGCGAAGGGAACGTCGCGAAGTACAACGGCGTGCCGCCGTTCCGCGAGACGGTGAACTACATCAACCGGATCGCCCGCCACATCCGCCGCGCGATCGACGAGCAACGGATCGCCGAAGCGCCGGTCAACGTCGGCGCGCTCGCGCGATAGGTCGGGGCGGCCCGCGCCGAAGCATCGGTGACCCTGAGTCCGTCGACCGGCGTCCCCTACCTTGCCCGAGCATGTACTGG
>JBAQWH010000667.1:0-6598 GCA_049298815.1 Thermoanaerobaculia bacterium
GCTGCAGGAGGATCGTCGGCCCGTGCTCGGCGAGCGCGGGCGGGATCCGCGTCGTCTTCCCCGCGCCGGGTGGCGCCACGATGACCGCACGCCGCTCCGACCGGACCGCCGAGACGATGTCCGCGAGATAGCTGTCGACGGGAAGTGGACTCAACATAGGAAGTGTGAAGTGTGAAGTGTGAAAGCCTACTCGCCCTTTTTCACTCTTCACTCTTCACACTTCACTCTTCCATTACCATCCCTCCGGTGATGTTCGAAGCCTTCCAGGAGAGGGACTATCGCCGTTTCTGGGCGGCGCAGTTCGCCTCCAACGTCGGCTCGTGGATGCAGACGGTCGCGCAGTCGTGGCTCGTCTACCACCTGACCGACTCGCCGTTTCTCCTCGGGTTCGTCGCGTTCGCGAGCTCCGCGCCGTCGATCGTGCTGATGCTCCCGGGGGGCGTGCTCGCCGACCAGCACGACCGCAAGCGCGTGGTGGCGCTCTCGCAGATGGCGCAGGCGGCCTCGGCTCTCGGGCTGGCGCTGTCGATCTGGTTCGACACGATCGCCGTGTGGCAGATCATCGTCGCAGCGCTCGTGGTCGGGGTGGCTCAGTCGTTCTCGGCCCCTGCGTATCAGGCGATGATCGTCGACCTGATCGAGGACCGGTCGCGTCTCGCGAACGCGGTCGCGACGAACTCGCTGCAGTTCAACCTCTCGCGCGCAGTGGGGCCTGCGCTCGCTGCGGTGACGCTGTCCGCATGGGGATCCTTCTGGTGTTTTCTCGCCAACGCCCTCTCGTTCGTGCCGGTGATCCTCGTGCTGCGAAGCATCACCAACCGGCAGGAACTGATGCCGCAGGCAGACATGTTCGCGAGGCTGCGCGAAGGGTTCCGCTTCGTGCGGCGCGACCGTCTCATCCAGGTCCTGCTCGGCGTCGTCGCGTCCGCCAGCCTTTTCGGCTATCCGTATCTCAACCTGATGCCGATCCTCGCGCGGAGGCTGTTCGCGAACGATGCTGCGGGGAACGGTTGGCTCGTTGGGGCGATCGGGGTGGGAGCCTTTGCCGGTGCGCTCGTGCTGTCGGTCCGGACGCCGAAGAGGACGCTGCCGATCATCATCGTCGCGACGTTCGTCTTCGGGGGAGGGCTGATGCTCACCGCCGTCCTCACGGCCCCGACTGCGGTGATCGCAGCTCTGGTCGTCTGCGGGGCCGCGATGGTCGTCGGAATCGCCCTCTGCAACATCACGATCCAGAAGCGCGTGCCGGACGCGATGCGCGGACGCGTGCTCAGCATGTACACCTTCTCGTTCTTCGCGTTCATCCCGTTCGGCAACCTGTTGTCCGGGACCCTGGCGGAGCATCGAGGGATTGAACTGACATTCCTCACGAATGGCGCCGGGGTCGTGCTCACGGGAGTGGTGGCGCTGGTGATGCTGGGGAACATGCGGGGGAGGGGGATAGGAGAATAGGACCTATAGGACCTATAGGACCTATAGGACCTATAGGTCCAATAGGACCCACCCACCCGAGGTTCCCGGGCGGGCGTGTCCCATAGGTCCCATAGGTCCCATAGGTCCCATAGGTCCCATTGGTCCCATAGGTCCCATTGGTCCCATTGGTCCCATTCGTCCTATCCGATGCCGTCGAGCACTTCCTCGAGGGTCGCGCGCCTGCACGTGTACATCGGCGTGTCGCGCAGGGTGTACTTCGACGACTCCGTTTCGCGGAGCTCCTGCACGAGGTCGAGGAACTCGTCCGCGGTGTCGGATTCGAAGGCGACGACGAAGTCCTGGTCGTCGAGGCCGAACGAGTAGGTCGTGTTGATCTTCACACGCGGGTACTTGTGCCCGATGGCGATGTGTTCGTTCATGATCCGCTGCCTCTCGGACATCGGCAGCAGGTACCAGTCGCGGGTCTTCACGAACGGGTAGACGAAGAGGAAGGGACGCTTGCCGGGGACGATGCGGAGGCGGCGTCCTTCCTGTCCCTCGTGAACGTGCTCCTCGACGTACTGGGAGTGTTTGGTCATCGAGAGGTACGACTGCGGGACCTCGAGGAAGCGGCCGAGCCTGGAGCGGTTCATCTCGGCGGACATGGCGCCGAACGGCGCGATGTCGAAGCCGATCCGCCAGAGCATGAAGTCGATGCCGGGCTTGAGGCCCATGGTGGTGTAGGGGAGGAGGATCATCTTGTCGCCGTAGCGTTTGGCCAGCTCGACGAACTCGCGCTTCGCTTCCTTGCGGAACTCGGCGGACTCGCAGCGGAACGCCCGGTCGACTTTGAGGAACATGAAGTTGACGAACTGCCGCTGGAGCGGCTGCGTGGCGGGCGGGATGGGAGGCGTCGTGGTCATGGCGGGCGATTCTAGCTCGGATCATTCACGGCCCTGGCGGACCGGGGCGCGGCGCTCTGCGAGCCGGGCGATTTTTCGTAGTCGCACGTGCCGTTATTGGCTACGATGCAACCGTTGTGAACCGGCCTTCGTCGCCTCACGCGACTCCCAACGCACGGTCGTATCAGCAGCTCCTCACCAAGCTGCTGCGCCACGGTGCGTACCCGCAGTTGCGGAAGATCATCGAGAAGACGCTGCCGGCCGACATCTCGCCGGTGCTGCCGCTTCTTCTCGAGGAAGATCGCAACCGCATCCTGTCGCTGCTGATCGAGTCGGGGAAGGCGGCGCGCACGCTGCTCGACCTCGACGAGCCGGACCTCAAGGAGATCCTCGAGGCGATCGACGACTCGACCGTCGCGGCGATCTGCAACTCCTCCGCACCGGACGACGCGGCCGACCTTCTCGACTTCCTCGGCGACGATCACCGCGCCCGCATCCTCGAGCTCCTCGGCGGGCAGCAGGGTGCCAAGCTCGAGTCGCTGCTCGAGGGAGAGGAAGAGACCGCCGGCTCGCTGATGAACACCGAGTTCCTCGCGCTCGACGAGGATCTCACCGTCGCTCAGGCGATCGAGTCGATCCGGCAGTACCCGCGCAAGGAGTCGTTCTTCTACGTCTACTGCGTCGATACCGACCACCACCTCGTCGGCGTGCTCTCGCTGCGCAGCCTGATCCTCGCGAATCCCGCGGCGCAGGTGAAGGACGTCATGGTGCAGAGCGTGGTTCGGACGCAGATCGATTCGAGTCCGGAGGAGGTCGCGCAGCTCGTCTCGAAGTACGACCTCCTGTCGGTGCCGGTCGTCGACCTGCAGAACCGGCTGGTCGGCGTCGTGACGGTCGACGACATCCTCGACGTCATTCAGGAGCAGGCCGAAGAAGACCTCCTCCACCTCGCCGGCGTCGACATCTCCGAGCGCGTCACCACGCGCGCAAGGGACGCCTGGCGGACCCGCTTCCCGTGGCTCGCCGTGAACCTCGCGACGGCGTTCCTCGCATCCTCGGTCGTCCGCTACTTCGAGCCGACGATCGAGAAGAAGGCCGCTCTCGCCGCCTTCATGCCGATCGTCGCCGGCATGGGCGGCAACGCCGGGACGCAGACGCTCACGGTCTTCGTCCGCGCCCTGGCGCTGGGCGACGTCGACTGGCGGAGCGGCATGCGCCCGATCTGGAAGGAGCTGCTGGTCGGCCTCGCCAACGGCATCGCGATCGGCGCCCTGACCGGAACCATCGTCGGCTTCTGGACCTCGGATTGGGTCCTCGGGGCGATCCTGTTCGCCGCCATGTGCCTGAACCTGGTGATCGCCGGGATTGCCGGAGGCATGGTCCCGCTCGTTCTCGAACGGCTGGGATTCGATCCGGCCGTCTCCTCGTCGATCTTCGTTACGACCTTCACCGACACCGGCGGCTTCTTCCTTTTCCTCGGCCTCGCGACCCTCGCTCTTCGCTACATGAGCTGAAAGGCCGATCGGCGAACGCCGACTCGTGACTGAAGTCACCGGACCGAGCCATGGCACTGATGGCACTGCGGTTGCCGTTTCGTCACAACAGCGGTGGAAACTGAGTTGATGAGCTCGAGAATCGTTGTCAAGAGGGAATCTGCAACAATCCCGGCTAGTCTTGCGTTTTTAGTAAGTCATTTGGACTCAGCAGTTTAGCTCGACTCGCACAGCCCTGTGTGCAAAGAGCTGAAAGGCCCGTATTTTTGCGGATTGCCGCGTTTTTCACAGCGATTTCCGCAGCGTTTTCCACACATTCTGTGTAAACGAACGTTCACCTTCGCGGATGAACCGCGGCTCAGCGGTCGTGAGGTCGAGGAGCGCAGAGGGCGCGCCGTCCCGGATACCGGAGTCGAGAATCCCGTCGACCGCGTCCTGCAGGTCGACTGCGAGCTCGGCCGGGGAAGTGACCGGATTCTCGCCGCTCCGGTTCGCGCTCGTGGAGACCAGCGGGCCGGTCCGTTCCGCCAGCGTTCGGAGCCAGGGGAGGTCCGGGATTCGGACCGCGAGGGTCGAGGCGCCGCGGGTCGGCGGGAGCGGCCGGCTCAGGGGGAGGATGACGGTCAGCGGGGCCGGCCAGATCTCTTCCAGGAAGCGGCGGATGGGTTCAGCGAGGATGGCGCCGAGCGCGACGACCTGTCCGACGTCCGAAGCGATGACGATGAGCGGCTTGGTATCGGCGCGCCCTTTGAGCTCGATGATCCGCTCGACCGCCTCGGCGTTCGTCGCGACGGCGTGAAGGCCGTAGATCGTGTCGGTGGGAAGGATCACGACGCCGCCGCCGATGAGCAGCGACGAGATGCCGTAGAACTGGACGTTCGTCGGCTCGCCATCGATGCGCCAGCGACGGGTCATCGGCGTCCCTCGGCCTTCGGCTTCCCGCGCCCGCGTGCCGCCTCGATCAGTTCGCGGGCATGGAGCGTCGCCGAGGCTGCGACGGTCTCGCCGCCGAGCATGCGGGCCACTTCGCCCACGCGCTCGTCGTCGGTATCGAGTTTTCTGACGCGCGCCCGTGTCTGGCCGTTGGTTTCCTCTTTCCAGACGTAGAAGTGGGTGGTGCCGAAGCTGGCGATCTGCGGGAGGTGGGTCACGCAGATGACCTGGTTGCGCTCGGAGAGCTCGTGGAGCTTTCTGCCGACGACTTCTGCGACACGGCCGCCGATGCCGGCGTCGATCTCATCGAACACGAGGGTCGCCGCAGCGGCGCGCGCGGAAGCCTTGAACAGCGCGGCCGCGATCGCGAGCTGGATCCGCGAGAGCTCGCCGCCGGACGCGATCTTCTGCATCGCCTTCGGCTGTTCGCCTGCGTTCGGAGCGATGAGGATCTCGATCCTGTCGAAGCCACCCTCGCCGAACGCGACCGGCTCGCCGCCGATCAGGAGGCGCGAGTCGCGGTCTGGCGCCGAGCCGATCGCCACTCGAACGGTGGTCCGCTCCATGGCGAGGTCGTTCAGTTCGCGCTGGATCGACTGTTCGAACGCGTGCGCCGCGTCGTGCCGGGCTGCCGAGAGCGTCTCGGCGTGGTTCCTGTACGTGGCGAACGCCTGCTCTTCCGCCTGCTCGAGCTTCTCCACGTTCGCTTCGAAGTCGGAGAGGGTGTCGTGCTCGTCCTGGATGCGGACGAGGTGCTCGAGCGCGGCCTCGATCGATCCGCCGTACTTCTTCTTGAGGCGCTCGATCGTGACGAGACGGTCCTCGATCTCCTCGAGTCGCACCGGATCGTGGCGGACGGTGTCGCTGAGATCGCCGAGAGTCCGCGCCACGTCCTGCAGCCGGTAGAGCACGTCCTGCAGATCGTCGGATGCCTGGCGCAGCTCCGCGATGTCGCGCGACAGCGGCTGGAGCAGGTGCATGGCGCGGCCGAGCTGCGCGACCGCGGAGTCCTCCTCCTCGTCGAGAATACGGAACGCGCCGGCCGTCGCCTCGATCATCTCGCGGGCATGGGAGAGGATCGACTTCTCGCTCCTGAGGGTCTCTTCTTCGGCAGGGTCGAGGCGGGCTGCGGAGATCTCGTCGATCTGATACCGGAGCAGGTCGAGGCGGAGGGTGCGGTCGCGCTGGGCGTCGCGCAGGGTGCGCAGCTGGCCTGCCACGGCGTTCCACCGCGCGTACGACTCGCTGCACTCCACGAGCAGCGGCGCGTTGCCGGCGAAACCATCGACGAGCTCCCGGTAGGTCTGTCCGGCGACCCTCTGATGCGATTCGTTCTGGCCGTGGATCTCGAGGAACGCGTCCATGGCCGCGGCGAGCTCGCGGACCGACAGGGGCGAGCCGTTGAAGAGGACCCGGCCGCGGCCGTTCGCCGCCATCTCGCGACGGACGATCAGCTCGACCGCTCCGCCCGCAGGCTCGACGTCGATCCCAAGTTCCTCGATCGTGCGCGCGGAGTCCGCCGGCAGGCTGAAGACCGCCTCGGCCGACATCCGGTCCGCGCCGCTGCGGATCATGTCGCTCGAGCTCCGGGCGCCCCGCAGCAGCTCGAGCGAGTCGATCAGGAGCGACTTCCCAGCCCCGGTCTCGCCCGTCAGGACGTTCAGCCCCGGCCCGGGCTCGATCGCCAGCTCTTCCACGATCGCAAGATTGCGGACTTTGAGGTAGCTGATCACGCGCGCGAAGTGTAACTGAGGAGTCGGGCGCGGGACGCCCGCGCGGTTGGACGGCGGGATGTCTCACCCGAGCGATTGGACGGCGGGCGTCTCGCCCGCGGCTTCCGGGCGTCTCGCCCGGAAG
>JBAQWH010000668.1:0-2537 GCA_049298815.1 Thermoanaerobaculia bacterium
AGTCACGACCGCACCGGCCGCCACGTCTGCCGGCTGGGTCGCGTCGACATACATCGGGTGGCGGGCGACGATGCGGTAGCTCCCCGGCGCGAGGAGGAACGAAAAGCGACCCTTCCCGTCGCTCACCGTCGTCTCGTTGTCGAGCCCGTAGGTCGTCGGGAGTGCCGCGACGACTTCGGCACCCGCGACCGGGACGCCGCTCTTCGCGTCGGTCAGCGTCCCGGCGATGGTCGCGCCCTTGCCGAGAACGAGGTCCGACGAGGTCTTTCCACCCGCGAAACGAACGGCCACCAGGCTGCCGGCCTTCACGATGAGGGTGCGCCACGACGGCGACATGTGCGCGATCGTGAACTTGCCGTCGTCGCCTGTCTTCGCGAGCGGCCATCCATCGACGATCACCTGTGCATTCGGGACGGGCGAGCCGCCCGGCGCGACGACGCGCGCCGTGTACGGTCCACCCGCCGTGAGATTCGCATCAAGCGGCAGCGACCCGGCGCTCCGGAGGACGACGTTGTCGATCGCGAAATCCGGATGGAGCACGACCCGCCGGACGCCGGTCGCCGGATCCGGCACCTGGTAGCGGCCCTGTTCATCCGTGACTGCGATGTGGTCCCCGCCGGGTGCGTAAAACCAGATCACCTTTGCGCCAGCGACCGGCTTTCCGGCAGCGCGCACGGTGCCGCTCTTCATGGACGCCTTCACGAGAACGAGTGCGCCCACTTCTTCATCGGGAACGACTCTCCTCAGCAGAGGTGCGTATCCCGGAGCGGTGACCCGCAACATCGCCACCGCATCTTTGGGGGAGTCGAGCTTGAACGCTCCCTTCCCATTGGTCTCGGTCGACGTCTGCGTCACCGACGCCGCGCCAGCCAGGAACCGCGCGCGGGTCTCGTGGAGAGACTCGAACGACCCGACCGCCACGGTCGCGCCGGCGACCGGCTGGCCGTCGGAAGTCATCAGCGATCCGGTGATCGCCCCCTGAAGTTGCGCCGCGACGAACAGGAGCGAAAGCGTGAGCAGGTTGCGGATGCGCATGAGATCCCCTTCTGAACTGGTCGAGATCAGCTTTACGTCAACGCTTCAGCAGTTGGTTGGTTCCATCGGTGGTCCGGTCGCGGCATGGGTGATTCTCAGATCTCGATCGTCGATGTCTGGCCGGCGACGACCGTCACGGTGATCGTCCTGACGACGGCATCCTTCGCGCCGAGCAGCTGAATGCTGTACGTCCCGGCCGGTACGTTGCGGAGAGTCAGGCCTGCCGGAGGAAGGACGACGATGGGGGCCTGCGGGCCGACGCTTCCCTTCGAGCCGAACGCGTACGGTCGCCCACCGGCGTCGTAGATCCGAAGGCGGCGTCGATTCGTGCTCGACGAGCGGATGTCGATGACCCCGGCGCGGTTCAGCGCGATGGTTTGCGATCCGGGGGCGGTGAGCAGCACGTCCCGCGTGAGGTAGCCGGGCGCCTGCGCGGTCGCCGTATACGTTCCCGGTTCGAGGAACAGCTGCAGGTCGCCCGGCGTGCTGCCGGCTTTGCCGCCTGTCCAGACGGGCCTGCCCTGAGCGTCCTTCACGACGACGTGACCTTGCACCGGCTTTCCGTCGGCGGCATCGACCAGCTTCACGCGGACGCCTTCGACGGGCGACATGCGGATCTCGATCTGGTCCTGGGACGATTCCGTGATGGTGAGTGGCTCGGTGCGACTCGCGTATCCCTGCTTCTCGGCGATGACCGAGTAGCGCCCCGGAGCGACCGACTCGAACACGAACATGCCGAGGGAATCGCCGCCCGCGGTGCGAATGGTCGTCATCGCCGCCGAGGCTTCAGGGCGAAGCTGCAGCCGCGGCTCCTGGACCGGCTCGCCGCTGCTCGTGTCGATGACCCGTCCGCGGATCGTGCTCGACTTGAGGTCGATGTCGAATGTTCCCGATCCCCGGACCGTGTAGCTCGCGGTGAGCAGGTTGACGCTCTGATCGTTCATCACGGTCACGGAGTAGTCGCCATCCTCGAGGCCGGAGGCGATGTAGGTCCCGTCCTGGCTGGTGACGACCGACGAAGACGAACCGGCAGGCCGGCGATCGAAGCGCACCATTGCGCCGCCCGAGATTGGCCGTCCAGCCCGAGTGACCCGTCCGGTGATTGTCGCGCCGCCCGAGAAGTCGAGATCGGCCTGACCCGTTTCACCGGCCGCGACCTGGATCTCGACGGAGCGCGCCGAGCGGATCGTCGTCCCGAGGTTCAACCGCGCGCTGAGGTGGACTCGACCCGGCGCCGCGCCATCGATGCGGTAGTTGCCGCTGCGATCGACAGCCGAGTGCATCGACGTTCCACCACGCGCGGCTGCCGTGACGGTGACGAGCGCGAGCTCGGCTGGCTCGAGCCCGGTGACGCGGCCGCGGATCGTGCATCCGGCCGGCATCGTGATCCGGATCTGCTGCCCGGCCGTCACCTCGACGTCGCGCAACGAGCCTTCGGCGAATCCCTCTTTCGTCGCGATGAACGTCTGGCGTCCCGGCTTCAGCCGCCGCAGCGTGAACGC
>JBAQWH010000669.1:0-1834 GCA_049298815.1 Thermoanaerobaculia bacterium
CGAGCGCCTCGCACGGAACTGCACGACCCCCCCGCAGCGCATCGGACTTTCGGCGACGCAGCGCCCGCTGGAGGAAGTGGCGCGGTACATGGGAGGCTGCGAGACGACGGGGTTCCGCGGTTCCTCGGGTTCCTCGGGTTCCTCGGTTCCTCGGGGAGAGCAGCGGGCCGACCGCGGTTCCCCCGAGGAACTCCGAGGAACCCCGAGGAACCCCGAGGAACTCCGTGGAACCGGGAGCCGCGAGGAGCCCGATTCGGTCCTCCATGACGAGTTCACGTCGCCCGCGACGCTCGGCGCGTTCCGCCCGGTCACCATCGTCGACACGGGCGAGAAGAAGAAGCTGTCGCTGCGGGTGGAGGTACCGGTCGAGGACATGGCTCGGGTCGCCGAGGCGACCGAGCTTGCGAGCGGCCCGGCTGCGGCTGGTCCGCGCGCCCCATCGATCTGGCCCGCGATCCATCCGCGACTGCTCGAGCTGATTCGCGAGCATCGCTCGACGTTGCTCTTCGTCAACTCGAGGCGGCTGGCCGAGCGCCTTGCCGGCGCGCTCAACGAGCTCGCGGGAGAAATGCTCGTGCAGGCCCACCACGGCTCGATCGCGCGCGCACAGCGCATCGAGATCGAGGACGCCCTGAAATCGGGTCGGCTCCCGGCGCTCGTCGCGACCTCGTCACTCGAGCTCGGAATCGACATGGGAGCGATCGACCTGGTGATCCAGATCGAGGCCCCGCCGTCGATCGCGAGCGGGATGCAGAGGATCGGCCGCGCGAGCCACCAGGTCGGCGCCGAGAGCAAGGGGATCATCGTCCCGAAGTTCCGCGGGGACCTCGTCGCCTGCGCTGCGGTCGCCGAGGCGATGCACGCAGGAGCGATCGAGCCGACGCGCTACCCGAGGAATCCGCTCGATGTTCTCGCGCAGCAGATCGTGGCAATGGTCGCCGTCGACTCGTGGGACGCCGACGAGCTCTACGGAGTCGTGCGGAGCGCCGCACCGTTCGCGGAACTGAGCCGCCAGGCGTTCGACGGCGTGCTGGACATGCTCTCCGGCCTCTACCCGTCCGACGAGTTCGCCGAGCTGCGGCCGCGGCTCACCTGGGACCGGATCGCGAACACTCTGACGGCACGCACAGGCGCGAAACGGGTCGCCATCACCAGCGGCGGAACGATCCCCGACCGCGGCCTCTACGGCGTGTTCCTCGCGGGGGCGGAGGCGGCGTCGAGTGCGCGCGTCGGCGAGCTCGACGAGGAGATGGTGTTCGAGACCAGCGTCGGTGAGACCTTCATGCTCGGCGCCTCGACGTGGCGCATCGAGGAGATCACCCACGACCGCGTCATCGTGACCCCCGCGCCCGGCGAGCCGGGAAAGATGCCGTTCTGGAAGGCCGACACCGCGGAGCGGACCGTCCCGTTCGGCGCTGCGATCGGGAAGCTCGTCCGCGAGATCCGCACCTTGCCGCGCGCGCAGGGGATCCGCCGGCTCGTGGAACGGCACGACCTCGACGCGCTCGCGGCACAGAACTTCCTTCAGTACCTCGACGACCAGCACGAAGCGACCGGCGCCATCCCGGACGACCGCACCGTCGTCGTCGAGCGTGTCCTGGACGAGCTTGGAGACTGGCGCGTCTGCGTCCTCACGCCCTTCGGCGGCAGGATCCACGCGCCGTGGGCGATGGCGGTCGCCGCGAAGGTCCGCCGCGAGCTGGAGATCGACGTCGAGACGATGTGGAGCGACGACGGCTTCATCGTCCGCTTCCCCGAGACCGAGCGCCCGCCCGACAGCTCCCTCGTGACGCCCGATCCCGACGAGGTCGAGGAGCTCGTGCTGCGGCAACTG
>JBAQWH010000670.1:0-3564 GCA_049298815.1 Thermoanaerobaculia bacterium
GATCAGAACCGCGGCGTGAAGACTTTCAGCATGTCGGCCTTGGTCGCCTGCGGGCGGCCTGTGGTCGCCTTCGTCGCGATCTCGACCATCTCGTCGACGAGCGTCGGGTGCTTGACTTCGTAGAGGATGCCGGTCGTCACGATGCCGTCCTCGTTGGTGAAGGTGAGGGCCGACGGACGGCTCGTCCGGTCGTGATCCTCCGGCAGCGCGCGGACCTTCGCGCGGATCTCCTTCGTCTGGTCGTCGCCGCGCCAGGTGACGCAGGGGGACATGACGTTGAGGAACGCGAAGCCACGGTGCGAGACGGCGGCCTTCATCAGCTCGGTCGTCCCCTTGATGTCGCCGGAGAAACCGCGTCCGACCCAGGTGGCGCCGAACGAGATCGCGAGAGCGCACGGGTCGATGCCGGCCTCCGGGTTGCCGTAGGCGGTCGACTTGGTCTTGTCGCCGAGCGGCGTCGTCGGAGCGGCCTGCCCTTTGGTGAGGCCGTAGATCTCGTTGTCCATCATCACGTAGACGAGGTCGGTGTTGCGCCGCGCTGCGTGCATGAAGTGGTTGCCGCCGATCGCGATGCCGTCGCCGTCGCCGCCGACCACCACGACGTTCAGCTTCGGATTCGCGAGCTTGATGCCGGTCGCGATCGGGAGGGCGCGGCCGTGCAGCGAGTTGAAGCCGTAGGTCTCGACGTAGCCGGGAAGGCGCGACGAGCAGCCAATGCCGGAGACGACGACCGTGTCCTGCGGCTCGAGACGGAGGTCCGACATGGCGCGGTAGAGGGAGTTCAGGACTCCGAAGTCTCCGCAGCCCGGGCACCAGACCGGCTTGAGGTCGCTCTTGTATTCGTTCGGGGTGTAGTTGAATTCACAGGCGCTCATGCCAGCACCTCCACGGCGTTTTCGGCGCGGGCGAGGATCCGCTCGGCTTCGATGACGACTTCGGTCACGGTCAGGTTCTTGCCTCCCGAGCGGGCGTAGACGTTCGTGCCGCGGGGAAGGTCGATCTCGGTTCTGAGGTACTTGTAGAACTGCTGCGCGAACGACAGCTCGACGACGAGGAGCTGTTTCGCCGAGTCGACGAACTGCTGAAGGTCCTCTGCGGGGAGCGGCATGATGATGCGCGGCGAGAAGAGCGCGACGCGCAGCCCGCTCGCCTTGAGCCGGTCGATCGCCTCGCTGACGATGCCGGTCGACGAGCCCCAGCAGAGGATGCCGAGCTCGGGGTTCTCGACGCCGTAGCGCGTGAACAGCCGGTACTTCTTCGCGATCGCGTCGAGCTTCCGGTAACGCTTCGCGTTCATCGTCGCGTGGGTCGTGTACATCGAGCTCGGGCGACCCAGCTCGTCGTGCTCGAGGCCGTTCGTCTGGTACTCGCCTCCGCGCATCCCCGGGACCGCCATCGGCGAGCTGCCGCTGTCGGTGACCTTGTAACGGCGGTACTCGACGAGCTCCTCGGCGGTCGCGAGCTGGCGGTCGATGACGTCGTGCACCAGCGTGGCCGCGTCGATGGTCTGACGGCTCTGCGCGATCGACTGCTCGGTCTGCACGATGACCGGGATCTGGAACTCTTCCGCGATGTTGAAGCCTTCGACCGTCATGTGGAACGAGTCTTCGACGTCGGTGCAGGTGAGGACCACGCGCGGGGTATCACCGTGCCCTCCGAACAGCGAGTGCATCAGGTCGGACTGCTCGCTCTTGGTCGGGATACCGGTCGAGGGACCGCCGCGCTGCACGTTGTAGATGACCGTGGGGAGCTCGGCCATCATCGAGAGGCCGAGCATCTCCGACATCAGCGAGAGGCCGGGGCCGGACGTGGCCGTCATCGACTTGACGCCGGCGAACGAGGCGCCGACGACTGCGCCGATCGCGGCGAGCTCGTCCTCGGTCTGCAGCGAGGTGCCGCCGAGGCGGGGGAGCCACTCGCCGAGGAAGTGCAGGACCTCGGAGGAGGGGGTGATCGGGTAGCCGGCGAAGAACCGGCAGCCGGCCTCGACCGCGCCGACGGCGCAGGCTTCGTTGCCCGCCATCAACAGTTTCGGCGTGCCGACCGTGTACTCGAGCTTCTCGAGACCGAGCCCGAGCTCGGCCGCCGTCGTGATGCCGACGTTGAACGCGTTGAGGTTCGCCTCGATGACCGCGTCGCCCTTCTTGATGAACCGGTAGCGCACGGCCGCGCGGATCGCTTCCATCGGCAGGCCGAAGACTTCCGCGAGGAGGCCGAGAGCCAGGATGTTCTTGCCACCGCGGGCGCCGGCATCGGTCGCGAGCTTGGCGAATGCGACCGGCACCAGGCGGTAGGCCTTCATCTCTTCCGGGGCCGGGTCCTTCTCCTCGTGGAAGACGACTGCGTCCGGAGCGAGCGCCAGTTCCGCGCGGAACCGGGAGAAATCGGCCCAGTTGAAGACGATGATGGTCTTCAGTGCATCGGCCTGGGCGGAAACGGGGGAGGAGCTGATCCGGACGGTGCAGGAAGACTCGCCTCCGCGGATCTGCGGACCGTACGCCTCGGTCTTGATGACGTGGAGGCCGTCGCGGGCGCAGGCCATGGAGAGGATGTCACCGGCCGCAACTGCGCCGTCTCCTCCGGAACCGACGATCGACAAAGACAGTTCGTGACTCATGGTTATGTAATGTCTCCGAGGGTTGAACATTCGCCGATGTCGGTGGTCACAAGAACTTGTGAGAGCCATCACAACGGGCATCGTGACGTGGGGCGGCAGCACGCCGGCCGGACCGCGCGCTGCACGGGAGCGATCATTCTGCCGCAACGGAGAGCGGCGGGTGACGCCAATCACCCCGGGAGATGACATCGGTCATGCCGGAAGGTATGCTGCCCGCCGTACGTTATCTGCGACAATGTCTCAACTTGCCCTCCAGCGGCTGCAGGACTCCCCGGACGGATCCACCGGTGAGCGCAAGCTCCTCCTGATCGGGAACCCGAACGTCGGCAAAAGCCTCCTCTTCGGCTGCCTCACCAACCGCTACGTCACCGTCTCCAACTACCCCGGCACGACGGTCGAGATCACCACCGCCAGGGCCACCATCGCCGGCGAGACCCGCCTCGTCGTCGACACCCCCGGCACCAACGGCCTGATCCCGCAGTCGGACGACGAGCGCGTCGCCCGCGACATGCTCATCACCTCGCCGGGCGCCGACGTCCTCCAGGTCGGCAACATGAGCAACATTCGGCGGACCCTCCTCCTGTCGCTCCAGATCGCCGAGCACGAGGTCCCGTTCACGCTCTGCCTCAACATGTCGGACGAGGCCCGTGAGAACAAGCAGGAGGTCGACCCGGCCGTCCTCTCCGCCGCCCTCGGCATCCCGGTCGTCGCGACCTCCGCCCTCCGCCGGTGGAATCTCGAGAAGCTCAAGCGCGAGGCCGTGAACCCCGGCACCGCCCGCTATTCGGTGACGTACCCGCCGGCGATCGAGCAGGGGATCGCGACCATCGTCGAGGCGATCGACGTGAGCCGGGGGATCGCACTGTCCGTCTTGTCGGGCGACGAGACGCTGCGGCCGCACCTCCCCGAGGAGTCGCTCGAGGAGCTCGACCGGATCCGCGCAGGGG
>JBAQWH010000671.1:0-5602 GCA_049298815.1 Thermoanaerobaculia bacterium
CCACCGGCACGTCCCCGCGCCACCCGCGGGGGCCGGTGCCGTACACGACCTCGATCGACCCGCGTTCGATCCCCATCGCCTCGATCGTCCAGTCGGCGATCTCGCGCACGCTCGTCTGGTCATCCACGGCCAGGTTGTGGACGCTGACCGGTCCGGGCGCCTTCGCGACCCCGAACTCCATGCCGTCGAGGCAGTCCTCGACGTAGACGTACGGCTTCGACTGCGTCCCGTCACCGAGGACCGTCAGGTGACGCGGGTCGTCGCGGAGGCGGAGGACGAAGTCGTGAATCACGCCGTGCGTCGGATTCGGCCCGACGATGTTTCCGAACCGGAAGACCCATGCGCGAAGGTCGTAGTTGTGCGCGAAGGCGGTGATCAGGGTCTCGCAGGCGACCTTGCTCGCCGCATAGAGCGAGATCGGGAGGATCGGGCCGTAGTCCTCCGGCGTCGGCATCACCACCGGCTCGCCGTAGACCGCACCACTGCTCGAGAAGACGATCTCCTTCACGCCGGTGCGCCGCATCGCCTCGAGCACGTTGTACGTGACGAGCGTGCCTCCCTTCAGATCGAAGTCGGTGAACTTCGTCCCGTAGCTGATGTCGCTGTTGGCCGCGAAATGCCAGATGCGGTCGGGCGCAAACTCCTCGACGAGCCTCACGACACGGTCGAGGTCGAGCAGGTCGAGCTCGTGGAATCTGAAGTGCTCGTGCTTGGCCAAATACGCCCGTTTGCCGAGAAAGAAGTTGTCGACGCCTGCAACTTCGTCACCCCGGTCGAGGAGCCGCGGGATGAGGTTCGACGCGATGAACCCCGCGGCGCCGGTCACGAGGATCTTCATCGATCCTCCAGTGCGGCGCGGGTCCGCTGTAGCTCATCCGGCGTTCCGATGTCGAAGAAGTCGTGGTCCACGACCTCGCACTCGAGCTCTCTCTCAGCCGCTAGAAGCGGGAACACGATCTCCTCGAACGAGCACGCGCCGCTCGCAGGCAGCATGTCGAGCACGTCGGAGTGCATGACGGAGAACCCTGCGTCGATGTACGGCAGGTCGGGACTGCGTTTGTCGTAGACGACTACGAGGCCGCCCTCGACCGCGGTGTTGCCGGCAGCGATGCGGGGATAAGCCGCGACACAGTTGCGGGGATGACGCTGCACGAAACGATCGTAGTCGAAACGGCGCAGCACATCGCCGTACGTGAGAATGAAGCGCGACCCGAGCAGCGGCCGCGCCTCGCGGACCGCCCCTCCGGTTCCGAGCGGCTCGATCTCGCGGCTGTAGGTCACCGACACGCCGAAGCGCGCGCCGTCGCCGAAGTGGCTCTCGATCACGTCGTGGCGAAAGCCGGTCAGAAACACGAATTCGCCGAAACCCCGCTCGGAGAACGAGTCGACGACCCGCTCGAGATAAGGCCTTCCGCCGATCGCGATCATCGGCTTCGGCAGGTCCTTCGTGAGCTCGCCGAGGCGGGATCCCGCCCCGCCGCACAGGACCGCGACCCGTGGGAGCGCGCTATCCATTCGCCTTCACAATCGGCCGGACCGCGCGCGCCCGCCAGAGCCTCCGAAACGTCCAGACGGTGCTCGAGAAGCGGTGGAGGGTCGTGTCGCCGATCCGCTCGCGGTAGTCGATCGGGATCTCACAGACCCGGAATCCGGACCGGAACGGGATGACGTACATGTCGACCGGAAGCGCGGGCCCCTTCTCGTCCCACTCGACCGCGTCGATCATCGACTTACGGTAGGCCCGCATGCCGCTGTGCACGTCGGTCGTCTGGAGGCCATGGAGGATGCGGGCCCCGAGCGCGAAGACCCTGTTCGCGATGAAGTTCGCGAGCGGCATTGCCTTCGGCCACCTCGCGACGCGGGTCGTGTTCACGAGGTCATGACCCTCTTCGATCCTTCTCACGAGCTCCGGGATCACATCGACCGGGTACGTGTCGTCGCAGTCCAGGGTCACGACGACGTCGCCCGAAGCTTCGCGGACGGCGCGGTTCATCGCGGGACCGTAGCCCTGAGGAGGGAACTGCCGGAGCACGCGACAGCCCAGCTCGACCGCGATCTCGGGCGTCCGGTCGCGGCTGGAGTCGACGAGGAGGATCTCCGCCTGGGGAACGACCCGCCGGATGTCGCGGATCACCTTCGCCACGGCCCCTTCCTCGTTCATGGTGATCATCGAGACCGTCACGTTCATCGATCGTTCGTTCCTTCGGAAGTCATTCGGGGGAGAGCATACCGGCTCGGAGTGCAGTCGTTCTTCGTCGCGCTTCGGACGGCGGTGGTGACGCCCGGATGCCGCGGCCGAGACGGCCGTCCAGCCGATCACGTCTCGCGCAGCCGGTCCGCCATCGCGATCGCCCGCTCGATGCACACATCGGAGTTGATGTAGTCGAACTCGGCGAAGCGTCCGAGCAGCTTCAGCCCGGTGCCGGCCACGGCCTCGCGCATGGCGGTCACGTTGGTTCGGTAATCGAGGTCGTACACCGGGTAGCCGTAGCGGAACCGCGCGACACGCCGGTAGACGATCGAGCTCCGGCGAACGAATCCCATCGCCTCGATGTCCGCGATTGCGCGCTCGATCAGCTCATCGTCCGAGCTCTCCCAGAGGCCGTCACCCTCGCTGGTCGTGATCTCGGCCATGATCGACGAGCAACCCGGCGGAGCGCACTGCTCGCCGAACGCCTTCGGGAACGACAGCCTGTGGAAGGCAATCTGCGGATCCGGTACGTACACCGCGGTGTAGTTGTGCCCAGCCTCCGAGTCGCATCCGAGGAGCACGTTCACGAGCGAGTTGTAACGGAGGCGATCCGCGTGCCGGTGCGCGGTCTCGGGTGCGGCCTTCCAGACCCTCAGCAGTTCATGGATCGGGAGTGTCGAGACGAGCGTCCTGTACCGGCGCTCCTCGCCATCGCTGGAGACGACGCGCCAGCCGTCCCCATCCCGTTCGACCGCCGCGACGTTCCAGCCGGTCACGATCTCGCCCTTCACCTCCGCGGCGAACCCGTTCACGATCGCCTCGAAGCCGCCGTGGGTCGGGTACGAGTAGTACAGCTGGTGAAGGTAGCCCTCGGTGGGGATGCCGATGGCAGACTTGACGACGTCCTCCATCGGCGGCTTCGGGATCCGTGCGACGAACTCCAGCCCGATCTTCTCGGGGTCGTAGTTCCAGATCTTCCGGTTGTAGGGGATGAAGTATTTCTCGGAGATGCCGGCTCCGAACGTCGCATAGGACCACTCTGCGAGGTTGTGCGGCGTGTCGCCGGCCCGGGGATTCGCGATGTATCCGAGGAGGCACTCGAAGGTGTCCTCCTTCGGCAGCGACGAGAGGTCGTTCTCGAACGGATACTTGACCAGCTTCTCCTTGAAGTAGATCCGGTTCTCGCGCCGGTTCTGGTGGACGTTCCCGCCGAGGACTCCGATCATCCGCGCCAGCACGTCCTTGTTCTTGCTGAACATGATGTGCGGACCTGCGGCGTCGAAGGTGAAGCCGTCCTCGACGATGGTCGCGCAGAGACCTCCGATGCGCGCGTTCCGCTCCAGGATTTCGACGTCTTCGCCGAGATGGGCTGCGAGCGCGACGCCGGAGATGCCGCCGCCGAGAATCCCGACAGCGCGTTGCTTCACGGGGTCTCCCGGATGTCGAGGGAGTGGCTGGGCGAGAGGAAGCCGTGGCCCATCTGCGCCACGACCTTGGTCCCCTCGGGCTCGATGGTGTAGTGCATCCGGGGCATCCCGCGGCTCTCCATGAAGCGCTCGAGCGTCGCGTGGTTCTTCGGGGAGTACAGCATCAGGAACCCGCCGCCACCCGCTCCGATGATCTTGCCGCCGAGGACGCCGAAGCGTTCGCGCACCTCCTCGTAGATCGTGTCGACCTTCGCGAGCGAGATCTTGCCGGAGAGCTGTTTCTTCGCCTGCCAGTGCTCGTCGAGGAGCTGTCCCCACGTGTCGAAGTTCGACCTCTCGATCGCCTCGAGAATTCGCCAGCCGAGGTCCTTGATGTGATGGAGGCTGTCGGCGACGCGCTGATGCTGCGGGCTGTCGCTCCGCTGCATGCCGACGTCCTGGTCGTGCAGGACCTCGCGCGCGTCGCGCTGTTCGCCGGTGTAGTAGATGTGCGTCTGCGCGACGAGCTCCGCGACGTCGCTGCTGCTGGGCCTCAACTGCCGTACCGCGACCGAGCCGTCGCGCTCGATCTGGAGCACGGTGAGGCCGCCATATGCCGCCATGTACTGGTCCTGCTTGCCGATCGGCTGCTTCAGGATCTCGAGCTCGATGTGACACGCCTCTTCGGCGAGCGACTGGAGAGGGACGTAGTCGCGGCGGTCGTGGTGCAGCGCGTTGAGGAGTCCCACGAGATAGCAGCTCGACGAACCGAGACCGGTCCCCGCGGGAAGGTCGGCGATCGAGGCGACTTCGAACGTGTGCTCGATTCCGTGGGCACGCAGCGCCTCGCGCGCGAGCTCGTGACGCAGCTCCCCGACGTGGTCGACGACCTCGCTGTGCGAGTAGTGAAGACGGATCTTCCGTCCGATGGTCGGACGGTTCACCGCGACGTACATGTACTTGTCGAGCCCCATCGAGAAGATGAAGCCACCGTGCTGCCGGTAGTAGGAGGGAAGGTCCGTGCCGCCACCGCCGAGCGTCACGCGGAACGGCGTTCGAGTGACGATCACAGCCGGTACCCTGCTGCGCGCGCGTCGTCGCAGAACATCTTCACGGTGTCGAGCGACATCTCCTCGAGCGTCCTGCCGATGACCGGGAGCTTCTTCAGCAGGTCCGGGGTCACGGTGATGATGTGGCACCCGCACTCGTCGGCCTGGACCACGTTGAGGATCTCGCGCGGGCTCGCCCAGAGGAGCTGCGCGTGGGGCAGCGGCCTCAGGATCTCGAGCGCCTCCCGCATCAGCGGCACCGGGTCGCGGCCCGTGTCGGCGATCCGGCCCGCGAAGACGGAAACGATCGCGGGGGTCTCGGGCGGAAGGACGCCGGCGACCGCTCGGACCTGCTCGAGCGTGAGCACCGCCGTGACGTTCAAGCGGACCCCATCCGCGGCGAGGCGTCCGATGAGAGGCACCGCGGATTCGCTCCGCGTGTTGGTGATCGGGATCTTCACGAAGACGTTCGCCCCCCAGCTGCCGATCAGGCGCGCCTGCCGTTCCATCTCCTCGAAGTCGTCGGCCAGCACCTCGAACGAGATCGGGAGATCCCGGACCTCCGCCAGTGCAGCTTTCGCGAACCTCTCGTAATCCGCCACGCCGCTTTTCCGCATCAGCGTCGGGTTGGTCGTGAACCCCTGCACGATCCCGGAGTCTCGCGCCGCGACCATCTCGCGGACGTCGGCTCCGTCGGAGTAGATCTGGACTCGGAGAGTGCGGGCCATGAGCCGGCAGATTGTACAGGCCCGCCCGGTCGTGAAACGTGATCCGGCTCAACCCGGAGGGAGGCGGGCGCGGAGGGCGCTCACCGAGCCGCGGACGATGCGAGATAGGCGGAACGGGTCAGCTCCGCGCAGCGCCGCCATGTGTACCGTCCCGCCATGGCCGATCCTCTCGACCGGAGGTGGTCGCGCAAGACCTCGTCGCTCACGATCCGCGCGATCGCGTCCGCG
>JBAQWH010000672.1:0-11966 GCA_049298815.1 Thermoanaerobaculia bacterium
GAGATGCACGGGCACGTGCGACAGTGCGGTGACGTCGTCCACGCTGAACCGCAACACGTGCGGTCGGCCGTCCGTGGTGAGGTCGTCGAGCGACCCGATGAGGCGCAGGTCCTCGGCGCGCGCGACGAAGTGCGCGATCTCGCTGTTCGCGTCGTCATCGGTGTCCACCACCAGGAGACACGTGATGATGTTCGGGAAGCGCGTACCGAGAATCTCGCGCGCAGTCGTGAGCTGGGCGATCCCCTGCCGAACCGAGGCTCGCGTGTGGCCGGTCTTGATCTCGAAGAGCAGGAGCTTGTCACCGGCACGGCCGACGCCGTCGACCTCACGGTATCGCTCGACATGGTGAACGCCGATGCGCTCGAAGTAGTGGATGATCCGCAGCATCGTGAGATCCAGGTGGCCCGAAAGCCACCGGCGCAGTGTCCGCTCGGCGTCCTTCGAGAAGAGATCCCGTGACGTCGGGCCCGCACCCTTCGGTTTGCGGAAGGTCGCCATTCGATCGAGGAGCGTCCGGTATTGCGTGCCGCTGAAGTCCACGAGGCGGACGCGGGAGAACCGGGGATTCATTTGCCACCCCGCGTGCGCGCATCGCGCTGGAGGCGCCGTCCGCGCGGCTTCCGTTTCGTCGAGGATGCCCCGGCGCGGTCCGGAGTCGCCCGACCTCCGACGCGCTTCCTCGTCTGGCGGCGACGCGCGTTCTCGCGCCGCATGTGCGCGCTCAGCTTGCGGCTTTTCGCTTCGCGCTTGGCGCTCTGCTCCTGGAGCGCGGTCTCGAGGAGCGCGAGGTGCAGGTCGCGGTCGTAGTAGCCGGGCAGGACAACCCGGTCGATCTTGTAGCAGGCGAGAACACAGGGATGCCACTCGTACGGTGGTCCGGAGATCGGCCGCGGCATTCTCCCGAGATGGATCCACGTGTAGATCGTCGACGTCTTGGCGGGGATGTACCGCTCGGCGCCCTTGCGATCGTACGGGGTGCGCGCGTGATAGTGGACGCATCCGTCGTGCGAGCAGATCGGGCACGCGAGGTAGTCCTCGTTGACGACGCTCGTGGCCGTGTCGACGAGATCGGCCATGTTGCCTTCGAACCGGTTGTAGATCGCGTCGGCGAGTGGGGCGAGGAGTCGCTCGACGATGGCTGCGATCGTCTCGTCGTGGAGTACGAGAGCTGGGAACCGCGGTTCGATTCTGGATCTCGCGGGAGGGATGGGGGGCACGTAGGTGTCATCGCGAAGCGGCGATTTGCCCAGGTCACGAAGGATGGCCGTCGTTGCACGTTCGCGAACGGTGCGTTCGCGCTTGACGGCGTTGGACGCATTTGCTTTAACTTGAGTGCTCTTCGCAGTCATGGACTTGGTCTCCATGTTTTGTGGGAGCCGGCGGTCGGCATGTCCGATGGCCGAAAACCCCTTGGTTGCCGCCTTGGGGTTTTGAATGTGCCGCCGCTGCTCCCTGGGTTGAACGTCAACCGGTTCGCGTCGTCATGGATCAAGCGCGATGGTCGTTCTTTCGAGGTGCGCCGCGCGGCTGCGTACAATGGCTGTGGGTACGTTCTGCGGTGATGGGTCCAGTCACTTCGGCCTCCTGTCACCCTCGTTTTCCGAGAGGTGCGGAGCCCCTTTTAGAGATCCGGAATGGCTGATAATCCGAGCAAAGACGTCCGTCAGGTGACTGGCGAGCAGAAGCCCGCGCAGTCGCGGACGGGAAGCGAAGTGAGTCACGTGACTCGCATTCCGGGCGAGGAAGCGGAAAACGTTGTTGGTGATGCGTGGGACGAACTCCGCCTCGCGTACCGCATTCCGGACAGCGATCGCCCCGCGGGGGCGAGCTATCTCACGGCCTCCGGTCGGCTGTTCGATCTGTTCGGCGAACGCCTGCGACGCGCAGCTGCTGCAGGTGACGAGTTGGCGTTCCTCTCGTTCGACGATGCGCGCTCTGCGATTGCGCACGACGTCGTTGCTCCAGACAACGCTCTGTCGTCGAACTACTTCAGCAAGCAGATCGGCCTCTGGAAACGCGGCGCGTCGTCAGCGAAGGGCGACCGCGTCACGATGAATGAGGCGCGTGGCGAGATCGTGGTACCCGTGGAAGGCGGTTACGTTGTCACGTTCGTGGTGCTCGGCCCCCGCGAGGTTCGACGAAAGCAGCAGAGGAATCGGCCCGCCGCGATCCGGTGGGCAATCCGCAAGGACGGCAAGCCCGTCGCGGTGGAGCCATACGCAGCTTCCGAAGAATCACTCGTTCCCGATCGACTGCCACATTCGACATCCCCGATCGATCGAAGCCTTTTTAATGTGGGGGTGTCCGACGCGTTCCGGGCAGCGGATCGGATCGAGGCGTCAACGGCCGCACCCGAAATTGTCGCGAACCTGCGAGTGATCCGAAAGGCGCTTCGGCAGATCGCAAAAGTCGGAGGCATAGTCGTCGTTGTGTTCGCGCTGACGTACATCGCCGTCCCGACAGCTCGCGCGAGCGTGAACCGTGCCGTGCGGCAGGTGGTGGAGCGCGTGGAGCGTTGGTGGCGACTCCGTTTCGGCCCCGCGCATGTTGGGTGGCGAGAAGGTGTTCCCGCTCCCGCGTCGCGAGTATGGCGCGATACGAGCCCCTCCTGGTTCGCCGGGTACCGCGAAATTGCGGTCCACCCGGCCTCAGTACCGTCGAACGATTCTGACCAGCGAAGCCGAGCTGCATTTGTGAAAGAGCTCATTCGACAGGCTGCTGCCGACCCAGGTCCGGTCATGTCGTACCAGCTGCAATGGGCGGGGGGCGTGCGTGTCGCAGTCATCGACGCGGGTCAGAATTCGATGATTCGGCTTCTCGCCGTTCCGAACGAGCGAAACCAGTTTGCGCCGCTTCGATTCGTCTGGGGAGTCGTGCGATTTCCAGTGCGCGAAGCCGTAGACGAGTACAGGCGGCGCCAGCAAGGTTCCCCACCGCGTCGCGGCAAGATCGATATACCAGCAGAAGTCTTCGTCACGTCGACGCCGGAGTTTGAGCTTCCCATTCCCGAGGCGAACAACGCAGACCTGTTGTTCGGAGGCGTCACTGTGACACTCGTGATCATTCCGGAGTCACTCCTGAGACCCGGTCAACGCGAGATCGCGCGCGACTGCGAAGTCGTTGAGGTTCGGGTATGGCGGAAGGACGACGTCGTCTGGGCTGAGCGTCTTGCGGATGGATGGCGTGTGGACCTCACGCTGCCATAGTGCGCAGTGAGAAGCCACCGGCAACTAACTCCTGAGAGCACCTTTCCAACGACGCGCGGCAACTGCAGAATGGTTGCGATGCATTTACCCCTGAGGCGAGCATGAAAGCGACCGAAGCGAAACTCCTCACGTTCCTCCGGAAGTCCCCGCAGTTCGTCATCCCGATCTACCAGCGGACGTACAGCTGGACGGAGCGCGAGTGCCGACAGCTGTGGGATGACATCGTGCGAACGGGCCGGAACGGCGACGTCTCGGCGCACTTCGTCGGCTCCATCGTGTACGTGGAGAAGGGTCTCTACTCCGTCTCGAGCCAATCCCCGCTCCTCGTCATCGACGGGCAGCAGCGCCTCACGACGGTGACGCTCCTCCTCGAGGCACTTGCCCGCGCCATCGGGGACGGGGAGCCGGCCGAGGGATTCTCGGCCCGCAAGCTCCGCAACTACTACCTCCTGAACCCGGAGGAGACCGGCGACCGCCGGTACAAGCTCGTCCTCTCGCAGACGGATCGTGCGTCGCTCGTCGCGATCCTCGATGGCCAGCCGCAGCCGAAGGACCACTCGATCCGCGTGGCCGAGAACTTCGCGCTCTTCGAGAAATGGATCGGGGAGACGAAGGGCGACCTCGCGGCGGTCTGCGAGGGCATCGCGAAGCTCGTTATCGTCGACATCGCGCTCAACCGCGACCAGGACAATCCCCAGCTCATCTTCGAGAGCTTGAACTCCACCGGCCGGGAACTGAGCCAGGCGGACCTCATCCGGAACTTCATCCTTATGGGGCTCGAGCCCGTGCTCCAGACGCGCCTCTACGAACAGTACTGGCGGCCCATGGAAATCGACTTCGGGCAGAAGGCGTACGCGACGCAGTTCGACGCGTTCATGCGCCACTACCTGACCGTCCGCACCGGCGAGATCCCGAACGTCCGCGAGGTCTACACCGCGTTCAAGGAGTTTGCGGGAAAGAACGGCGGCGTGGAGACGGAGACCCTCGTCACCGACATTCGCGAGTACAGCCGCTACTACTGCGCGATGGCGCTCGGCGCCGAATCGGATGCTGCGCTGAAGCAGGCGTTCCAGGACATCCGCGAGATGAAGGTGGAGGTCGCGTTCCCCTTCCTTCTCGAGCTCTATCGCGATATGAACGCGGGCGCCATCACCAAGGACGACTTCCTCGCCGCCGCGCGGCACATCGAGGCGTACGTCTTTCGCCGTGCGGTGTGCGGCATCCCCACGAACTCGCTCAACAAGACGTTCGCGACCTTCACCCGCGCGGTGCGGAAGGAACGCTACCTCGAGAGCATCGAGGCGCACTTCCTCTCGCTGCCGTCCTACCGGCGCTTCCCGAACGACGAGGAGTTCATGCGCGAGCTCCAGCAGCGCGACCTGTACAACTTCCCTCGCCGGTCGTACTTCCTCCGACGCCTCGAGAACCACGGCCGCAAGGAACGCGCGATCATCGACGACTACACGATTGAGCACATCCTCCCGCAGAACCCGAACCTCTCGGCGGCGTGGCGTGCCGACCTCGGACCGGAGTGGGAGCGCGTGCAGAAGACGTACGTCCACACGCTCGGCAACCTCACGCTCACCGGGTACAACTCGGAGTACAGCGACCGGCCGTTCGTCGAGAAGCGCGACATGACGGGCGGATTCGCGCAGAGCACCCTCCGCCTGAACCAGGGCCTCGGGACGCTGCCCGCGTGGACGGAGGAGGCGGTCCGCGCGCGAGCGCAACGTCTCGCCGAACAGGCCGCGGCCGTGTGGCGCGCACCGTCGCTCGACGACGCGACGCTCGCCGCGTACCAGCCGAAGGAGACCGTCGCCGCGACGTACTCGGTCGACGACCATCCGCACCTCGCGACCGGTCCGATGCGCGCACTCTTCGAGGTCTTCCGTCGCGAGGTCCTCGCTCTCGATCCCGCCGTCGTCGAGGAGTTCAAGAAGCTCTACGTCGCGTACAAGGCGGAGACGAACTTCGTCGACGTCATCCCGCAGGCGAAGAGGCTCGTCCTGTCGCTGAACCTCTCGTTCCACGAACTCGACGACCCCCGCCACATCGCGAAGGACGTCGCGGGAATGGGCCGCTGGGGCAACGGCGATGTCGACGTGCCCCTCGCGGCGGTCGAGGATGTGCCGTATGTCATCGGGCTCGTCCGGCAGGCGTTCGAGAAACAGATGGAGCCGGACGCCTAACGACACAATCGAAGACGGGACGAAAAAAGGCGCAGGGAGCATCGCTCCCCGCGCCATATGACCGACATCGAATCGTCAGTTGTTCGTCGCAGACGTGCCGTCGTCTGCATGTTCTTCTCCGCCCCCGGCCGGCACGGACGGAAGTGCCGGCTCATCGGACAGAAGCGTTTCGTCAGGCCGCGCGCCGAGCATCGCGGCGAGGCGAAACGAGCGGATCGCATCTTTGCGCATCCCGGCGCGAAGGAACTTCTTCGCTCCTTCGATGACTCGCCGACAGTCTTTGCAGTCGAACGCCGTCCGTACGGCATCGCCGTACTCACCCAGTTCGAGACAGGCGTCCGCGTATAACAGCTTCGCAGCGCGGATCTCGTCCTCGTTGGCTCCCTCTTCAAATTCCTTCGTTTCTTTCTCCCATGCCTTCCCCGTGACGTGTCGCACAGCCCCTCCTAGGACCGACTACGGTCTGAATTTGGGCACACGTGTGCCCGCCGCAGTGATAAGGAACAACAGGAGAGAAGCACTAGGTGCGGGGGCCGTCAAGGCGGCGCGGAGCCGATGCGACGCGCAGTTAGGCGCGTTCCGACGGACGCAGAAGTTTCACGCGCATCGGCGACTTCTTTGGACGAATGACGGGTTTCAAGGAGGGCGCGCTTCCACACGCGTTCGGCCGTGTCCCACCCGCGTTCGAGAAACAGATGGAGCCGGGCGCCTAACGACGCCGTTCCTCCGTCGCGACCGTCCGGAACGTGAGCGAGTAGCGATGCTCCGTCGCCGTGAGCCCGTGGCGGTACGAGCGCGCGACGCCGGCGAGGATGTAGAGCGACCGCGGGGCGAGAACGACGGCGGTGCGCTCGTCGTCGTGCTCGACGGTGAGCACGGCGCTCCCGGCGAGCGACACGCCGCAGATGATGCTCCCGAAGCTCGGGTTGTCGAGGTGCATCCCGATGGACGCCTTCGCCGGGTACTCCGTGACGAGCGCCTGCGAGAGGTTCGTCGCATCGACACCGGCGATGGCTGCCGCCCGGTCCCGAATCGGCTGGAAGACGGGAGGAATCCCTTCGGTCGGCGCGAGGACGGCCCGGCCGGGAAGGTACGCGAGGCCGTAGCTCGCGATGCGGCGCTTCGTCGGGCGGCCGTACATGATGACCGGTTCGAGGGTGAGTCCCCGGATGGCCGAAAGGAGCACGTCTTCCTCGGCGGCGGTGAGAACGTCAGGGTGGTAGGAGAAGCCGGCGGGGTACGTCGTGTCGTTCATGTGAGGAGCGTCGCTCCGCGCTGCGTGCGCTCCAACGTCGTAGCACGTGGGATGTGGGACGCGGTTGGATCGTGTTGGTCCGGCTTGGACGCTCTACGTCGGCTTCGTTCGCGATGACGAGGTGCGCTCATCACGATCCGGGCCTCTCTTGCGACACCGTGCGATGCAGGCCTACACTGAAATGAACCCCCACCCCCACACCCATGAGCCTCATCATCGCGTTCGTCGTCGGTGTTCTCGGCGGCGCGGTCGCTATGTACGTGTGGCAGCAGAACGCGGTACAGGAGCACCGCAGCCGCGTGTTCGCTGCGGAAGAGCGCTGTCGGCTCATCGCGCTACAGGCGGAAGAGCGGATCAGTGAGGTTCGTGCGTCCTGCGAGCGACTGCTCACGGAGCGCGCCCTCACGCGCGAGCACCTCACGACGACCTTCAAGGAAGTCGCAGGCGACACGTTGCGGGATAGCGCGAAACAGTACGCGGAAACCGCCGCAAAGGACTTCAAGGTCATCCAGACGGAAGCCGCCGGGGAGATCGACAAGGGCCGGACGGCCATCGAGCACCTCGTGAAGGACCTCCACGGCCAACTCGAGAAGGCGAACGAGAAGATCGTGACGTTCGAGAAGGAGCGCGGCACGATCTTCGCCCGCATCCAGCAGGATCTCCAGCGGCTCCACCAGAGCGAAGAGTCGCTCCGGAAGGAGACACACCACCTCCGCAGCGCGCTCACGACGAGTAGCGGTGTCCGCGGCCGCTGGGGCGAAGCCTCGCTCGAGAATCTCCTCCAGTCCGTCGGGATGGTCCGCGGCACGGACTACGTGGTGCAGGAGACTGCCACGTCCGATGAGGGGGACCGGCTCCGCCCGGACTTCATCGTCAGACTTCCCGGCAGCACTCGCCAGCTCGTCATCGACGCGAAGACATCCCTCTTCGACATCCTCTCGACGCCGGACGCCGAGATGACGGATGACGCACGTCGGACGCTCCACAAACAATTCGCCGAGCGCCTCCGCTCGCGTGTACATGACCTGGCATCGAAGGACTACGCGTCGGCCGTTGAGGACGCGGTCCCGTTCGTCGTCATGTACGTGCCGAGCGAAGCAGGGATCCGCGCCGCATTCGAGGCGGATCACACGCTCTTCCCTTCCGCATCGGAAAAGCGCGTGATGCTCGCGAGTCCCGTCACGATCATCCCGCTCATCCTCCTCCTCGCGGCGATGCGCGAGGAGGTGCGTCTGTCCGAGAACGCCGCGAGAATCCAGGAGCTCGTCGGAGAACTTGGGCAGCGCCTGAAGCGCTTTTTCGGACATATGGAGAAGGTGCAGAAGGGTCTTCGCATGGCTACGGACGGCTGGAACGAAGCCGTGCAGAAATCCTGGACCGGACGCCAGAGTGTGCCGCGGACGCTCGAGAAGGTCCGGGAGCTCGGAGGCGCCGTCTCGATTCCGGAGGAGGACCTGACGATCATCGTCGAACCCGTCGCACTCCCCGACGACGTTGCGACGGCGCTCGCGATCCCTCACGAGCCGTTTCCCGAGGAACCCGCCGCGTAGCTCCGTACTCGCGTGAATGGTTCGAAGAAGGGTGAGGGTGGGCACGCGCTCACGCGCGCGGCATCGTGAGGACGGTCGTCCGGTCGTGGAGCACGAGGACGCGGTCGAAGCTCGTCGCGATCGGCGAAAGGGCCGTCGGGCGCTCCGTCATCGAGGAGAGCTGGAAACCATCGACGACGATGAGGAGCCAGACCGTGTCGCACCGCGTGCGATACGCGGCGAGCTTCTCTTCCTTCCCGCGAACGATGCGGGTGAGCTCGTCGTCCACGAGCGGTGCAGCCCATGCGGTCCCGATGCTCGACACGAACGGCTGGTGCTTCGCGGCGAGCGGATGGACGACGATGTCGTCGATGCACGCCGGAAGATCGCCGTCGTTGCGGATGAACGTGCCCTGTGCGCGCTCCATGGCCGTAACGATCGCCTCCGCGGTCGGTTCGACGTCCCGCTTCAGGAGCCGGATCCCGTGCGCGAACGACACGACGGACCAGCACGCCGGCAGCCCGCGCTCGATCGCCAGGGCCGTCGCGCGCGTCGTGACCTGATGCGTGAGTGATTCCTGTTCTTTCGGATGCGACCCGAGCGGACGCTCCGTCCGGAAGTACTCGCACACTTCGATGCCGACGCACCCGTCGTCGCCGCGCACGATGAAGTCGGGTGCTTCGCCGGGCTCGATCGCTCCTGTCGGGAACGCCGGATCGAGGCGACGGAGGTCATCGACGGCGCGCCGTTCCTGGTCCTTGTTCATGGGCCGAGCGTACCCGTCCTCCGCGCCGTTCGATAGGAGCCTGGTGGGTACGACGCGCGGATCCTATGAAAACGAGTCCCGGAATCGGGACTCGTACAGTGCGTTAGGCGTCGGAGGCGGATTCGTACCCGTCCAGTTCCTGACGCATCGCGGCGACCTCGGTACGCAGGTCCGCGTACGACGCGCGAAGGGCCGTGTAGCCCTCCGTGAGACGGTGCGTACCTGCTTTCAACGCCGAGATTCTCGTGTGGAGCGCGGCGTTCGTGGCCGCGATGGAACGTCGTAGATCATCCGCCGTGCGAGCGGAGGGATCGGGTGCGTCGTGCTCTCGACATGCGGCGGCAATCGGATGGAGCATGGATCCTCCTTCGTTCAAAGTCGGATGGCGGGGAGGTGGGAAGGTGCGTGTCGAGCAACGTAGCACTTCGGCATGTTCTGTCAAGGCAGCCCCGCGTTACCGCTCCTTCCCTGTCGGAAGGTGCGCACCGAAGTGACCGATGATGATCCTCTGGTCGATGACGTGCGGCGCGTAATGGACACGCAGCGCCTGTCCTCGCTTGTTCCCGACTTTCACGTGCGTCGACACGTCGAGCGCTTCTCCTCGATAGACCTGCGTGCGCAACGACGCGAGACGTTCGTTCGTGCGCGTTGATTCGGATTCGTGCGGCGCGAGTTCGAACCCTGTTTCCTCCTGGAATCGTTTCGCGATCGCACGAAGGGAGAGCCCTTCCTTGAAGTGGAGCGGATGCAGCACCGTGGCCATCAGGTACAGGCACCGCCACGCTCGGTCGACGTCGCTGAAGGATGCGCTTTCCGCCGACGCGCGCGCGAGTTCGGTGGCTTTCAGGCGGTGCGGGTAGAGCCGACACGCGAGGTCGATGAGGTCGAGGAGCGTTCGCGGCAGCGTCGGGAGGTCGGGGGCCTCGATCTGCGGACGGTTCGCAGTAATCGACCCGTGTTGCGCCTTCAACCCCATGACCTCCTGCCGGAGGGCGTCCCGGTCCGCCGTCGCGTCCATCCACGCCGATTCCGCGGCTCGGAGTTCGCTCTCACGTGAAGAGAGCCGACGAGCGAGCGCTTCGTTCTCTTCCTCGAACAAGCGCAGAAGCTCCGCGTCGTCCGCCCGCGTCGCACGAAGGCGGTCGAGTGAAGCGCGACGTTCACGAACCTCGATGTCCGCCGGAGTGATGATCGTGTCCGGCTCGGCGACGGCGCCGAAGTGGAAGACGTTCGCGACGATTGCGTCGAGCGCCTGGTCCGGCGTCGTCCAGTCTCCGTCCAGACCGGGGAAGGGTTCGTTCGGGTACATAGCGGTATGGCGGGCGCGGGCATGTTCGCGCCACGCGTACAAGCGCTGCTTCACCGGCTTCACGTGGACGTACAGGGGCTGGCCCGGGCGATAGATCGTTGTGTCTTCATCACCCTCGCCGAGGTCGAGATCGAGGACCTTCGACATCGTGTCCTCCACGGCGTCGGAAGAGGGCATGAAGATCGTCGCGTGCCCGGCAACGAGGTGGTGGAGTCGCATGGAATCGAGGTCGGTGTACCGACGAATGACGACCGCGGTATTCCGCTGGGTCTGCGACAGGTGGTCGACGAACTGTTGGACGCTCATGGCCTTTCCGACGAGTTGGGGAAAGACATCGACCGTTTCGCTGCCGACCATGAAGTGGAGACCGGGAGTCTGGAGCAGTTCCCAGAGGTTGCTGCCGGGGTCCGGACGCAGGTTGAAGGACTCCGCATCGAAGTTGTATCCGTACGATCGTCGGACCGCGAGGGTACAGCTCCCGTCGTCTCGTTCCTCGATGCCGACGTTCAGTTGCCATCGGGTTCGGCGGTACGTCCCTCCGAGGATGTAGACGTTCTCCATCGCGCAGACTCGCCGCGGTCCTGCGGGTGTCTCGATCGTGGCGAAACGTGTCGCGACCGACTGTGTCTCGTTTTGCAGGTTCTCCGGACCGCCGCGGGCGTGCAATGGAATGACGCCGCCGTTCATGAACACCGGATTGCGCAGGTGCTCCTTGGTGACGGCGTAGACCGCGGTGCCATCAACCCACCGGCCCACGCCCACGAGTGTCTTCCCGACGGTCTCGAGCAATCGGGCGGCTTCAAGCGGCGAGCCGTCCGCTGCTCTCGCGGTGATGCGCGTGAACGAGTAGTAGGCCGCGCGGTGGAACATCTGCCCGAGGTATTCCATCCGCTGATGCTACGCGCGCCACGACACTCATGGAAGGCTCGAGGGAGATGTGTGGCGATCGAACGGGCCAACTGAATCGCCATCAATCGATCCCCCACGGCGCCTCGTCGTAGCCCGGAAGGCGCATGACGAGCCGATGACGAAGCGCCTGGCAGAAGGCGCGCGCTTCGGAATGCTTCCACTGCGGGTGCTCGCACGACTGGTACTCGTAGCAGTCGATCGCCTTGAGCTCCGCGACGATCGGGAAGGTGCCGGGGTCCGTGTAGCGGTAGACCGCCGGTGCGGTCTTCTTCGTCGGCCCCGGGAGCTCGTCGAACGTGTCGTCCGGGTAGCGGAACGCGACGCTCGCGATGTTCTCGGCGAGGAGCATCCGGCCGAGGGCGTCGGTCTGCGTGCAGACGACGGAGACGCGCGTGTCGTCTTCCGGCGCGTGCGGTTCGTACGAGTACCGGAGCGGCCCGTACGCGTCGGGGCGGGTCGCTGCCTGGACGAGGACGTCGATGTGACGGGTCGAGACGATCCATGCGGACATGGTGGTTCGAGGAAAGGGATGGGGCGGGAGATCAGATGTGGCAGTCGACGACGGTGAGGAGCGTGTCGTCGGGGACTTGGTCGAGCATCGCGGCGTACTCCGCGGCCCAGGCGTCGGGGTCCTTCTCGTTCGACACGATCGCCCACCAACCCATGTCTCCCCGCTCGCACCACTCGCCGTTTCGGACGTACGCGAACGTCGTGAGGGCGAGGGCGCGGGCACGCGCGAGGTACTCCGCTTCCGTCACCGGGAAGCGGTCGAGCGAGGCCGGCCAGCCGAGGCGCGCCTGGAG
>JBAQWH010000673.1:0-3934 GCA_049298815.1 Thermoanaerobaculia bacterium
GGGCCACCGAGATCGTCCCGCGCGAGGAGCTCGCGACGAGCGGCGGGCCGATGCAGTCCGAGCGCTGGAGTGGCGGAGTCGACACGGTCGGCGGCGCCACGCTCGCGAACCTCTACGCGCAGACGGCGTACGAGGGAGCGATCGCCTGCTGCGGCATGGCCGGAGGCCACGAGCTCGCAACGACGGTCTGGCCGCTCATCCTCCGCAACGTCTCGCTCCTCGGAGTCAGCTCGATCCGCCCTTCGAAAGCGAAACGCGTCGCTGCCTGGAACGCGCTCGCACGCGAGATCGATCCGGCCAGGCTCGCGTCCCTGTCGAAGACCGAGCCGCTGAGCCGCATCGAGGAGATGTCGCGTGCGATCCTCGCCGGACAGATCCGAGGTCGGGTCGTGATCGACGTCAACACCTGACGACCGGTCTCCCTCTCCCCGTTCGCACGGGGAGAGGGCTGTGGCGCAGAGGAGTCCTTACCGGTTGAGGCGGGCCTTCATCGACTTGCCGAGGGCGGCCGCTTTCGCAGTCTTCACCTTCGTCGGCATCAGCTTCTGCGCGGCGCTCTGCAGCTTCTTGATCGGACGCAGCAGCGGGTTTGCCCACATCGCCTCGATCGAGTCCTTTCGCCCCTGCATCAGGTCGCCGAGCTCGTTCAGCTGGTCTTCGTCGAACAGCGAGCGCGCCATCGCGAACATCTCTTTCTCTTCTTCCTTGATGTGGTGCTCGATGAGCTCCTTGATGACTTTCGCCTTCGCCTTGAACTCATTCGACTTCGGATTCGCGGTCTTCAGCGATGGAAGGACCATGTCGACGACGTGATGCTCTTCCGCGGCCTCGTAGAACGAATCGGTCGCAGACTTCTTCTTCTCCGCCGCCGCCTTGAAGGCCGGGTAGAACACCTCTTCTTCGAGCTGTGCGTGCGTCTTGAGCTCGCGCTCGAGCTGCTGCACGAGAGTCTCGCGGCGCTTCAGCTGCTGCGCCCCGTTGCCTTCGACTGCGTTGAGCTCGCGGAGCACCCGCTTGAGCACCGTGTGGTCGGCCTTCAACATCGTGATTGCGTTTGGCATTCAGTTCTTCTCCTTACTTGACCTCTGCGACCATTGCGCGCAGCGTGCCCGTCTTTCTGGGGCATCGCGTGAGGAGCGGTCGCTGGGTTCCTCGGAGTTCCTCGGTTCCTCGGGGTTCCTCGGTTCCTCGGGAGCCTCCGCTGGTTGTCCGGCGAGTCGAGGCCGCGGAGCGTCGCTCGCGAGGGCTGACCTCTTCGTCTCGATCTCGTCTCGATGCCTCGCCGCGTGAGCTGAGTTCCAGGCAACTGGACCAAAGTCCCCGGAGCAGGACGTTCGTCCCGGTGTTCTTCCGAGTCCTCCGCGGGGCATCCGCTGCAACTCTCTGACAGAACGCGGGTTAGCCGACGCGACTGAAAATAGTTATTTGGCACTATCGTCGCAACCACCACTGCGCAGACAAGGAGACCTACATGAAATTCTCGAAGACAGGTACTGCCGTGGCCGTGGCTCTCGCGCTGGTCGTCGTCCCCGCCGCAATGGCCGGCCAGGGGAAAGGCAAGCACGCCGACAAGCAGGGCAAACAGAAGCACGCGCAGAAAGACGGCGCGACGCGCGACCAGCGGGCGATGCTCGATCAGCACTTCACGCGGCTCGACGCGAACCGCGACGGCGTGATCACGCGCAACGAGTGGACGCGCGACGCGCAGAAGTTCGACCGCCTCGATACCAACCGCGACGGTGCGGTGACGCGCACGGAGATCGAGTCGATGATGCAGAACGAGCGCGCGAACCGGGGCGACCGTCAGGCGCGCGGCTCACGCTTCAAGGGTCTCGACACCAACCGCGACGGCGTCGTAACGCGCGGTGAGTGGCGCGGCAACGACCAGTCGTTCCAGAACCACGACGCGAACCGCGACGGCGTCCTCTCGGGGGACGAGATGCAGCGCGGCAAGGGTCGGCGCAAGTAACTCCTCACTCGGCGCCCGCCTCGCCTTTGGGGCGGGTGCCGCGGTGTACCACTAACGACAAGACTCTTCCCACCGCGCTCGGTGTGACTCTGTGTTCTCTGTGTCTCGGTGGTGAAACGCGAACGTGGATTCACCACAGAGGCACAGAGAACACAGAGGAGCACGGAGGTCGCCGTCAAGGGGCCGCGGTGGAGTCCGCGTTTCATTTTCGCCCGAGGCTGACTCTGAATCGCGAGTGCGAGGAATCTCGGTCGCCGACCGCCCTGTGTCTTCGCGGTGAACGGTCACGACGAAGCGCACGAAATTCCCGATCTCGATGGTAGAATCGCCGGGCTTCGAGCGTCCGCCTCGGCTCTTTAAAACTCCAACCTTCCCCAGCCAATCCGCAAGGTCACCGCAACCACGCAGTCGAGTACTGCTCTGCGCACGTCCGAAGCGGCGGGGTAAGTGTTCGAAGCAACGTGCAATGTCCGTCCGGGACCTTCCCGGCCGTCAGTTCAACATCAACGAAATCGGATGACAACCTTCTGAGCTCCACAGCACTTCTTTCACCCCCCCAGCAGTCCGCAGTCCTCGCCTCGAATGCCTCCGAGGTCACACACCACCCATCCAACTTCAAAGCGCGGCGTGAGGCGCTCAACCTCACGACGGCGCAGGTCGCGCAGTTGCTCGGCCTGTCCTCGAGCGATGTCGAGGTAATCGAGACGGTCTCCCTCGGCGACGACGTCGCGTTCCTGCACAACCTCGTGTTGTCGGCACTCGAGTTGGGCGCCATCGAACCGTTCGACTGACGGTTCGCGCCGCAGGCGCTTTGAGGCAGATGGAGCAGCTCGCGCGCTTGCACCGCGCGAAGCGATCTCTTCTGCAATAAGATCGGTGTCGACAATCGAAGGAGCGATCATGATTCGAACCCTCCTCCTCTGCTCGTTGCTCGCCGCCACCACCCTTCTCGCGCAGGCTCCGCCGGCCGAACCTGCGTCTCCAGCCCCCGCCGCCCCGGCCGCTGCGCTCCCCGCGGATCCCCGCGCCGAGCAGCTCGCCACCGACCTCCGCGCCCTCTCCCGGATCGCCGATCTCTCGAAGAATCTCGGCGACACCCGACAGGTCGTGCTCGCCATCGTCGACAGCGATATCGAGGCACTGCGCGAGAGACGCGCCGATGAGACCTACCGCTGGGCCTCGCTTCAGCGCGAGGAGTCGGCGCGCGTGAAGGACGAGAAGACCATCGAGAAGGTGCAGACCGAGAAGGTCCTTCGCGAGGTCACCATCACCGCGCCCAACGCCTATCGAGTCGAGGTCGTCGTCCCGCAGAAGCGCAACCTCGTGCAGGCGAACAACCGCGTGTACGTCCGCAACATCGTCGCCGAGTCGACCGGTTTCGACGGCAAAGTCACGCGTCAGGAGATTCCGGTCAACGCGTGGGTCGAGCCCGGCAACTCGCACGGCGTCGCCCTCACCGAAATCGGGAAGAGCGTGATGGCGGTCGCCGAGCTGGGCGTCGAGTCGGGCAACAAGCGGGCGGTCGCCGAGGTCGCCCTGATCCAGGCCAAACTCGTCGACGATCCGACCAGCCCTTGGTTCTCTGCGGTCAAACGCCTCCTCCAGATCCGCGAGGTCGCCGCAGCGAAGGACATCAACCGCGGGATGCTCAAGACGACGGTCGATGAAGCGCTGCTCGCGCTCCCGGGCGAGCTCGACAAACGCGCCGCCGAACAGGCTGCCGCCGCCGAGCATCGCAAGCAGCTGATGGCCACCGGCGAGCTGTCCGCGACCATCGCGGTCGGCGACGCCACTCCCGACGTCGTCGCCGCAATCCAGGAAGCCGCCAGGCTCCTCGGCGGTACGCTCGATGACCAGGCTCTGGCCCGCACGAAGCTCCAGTCGCTGATCGAGATGCTGACGCCGAAGGCCCCGGAGCCGACGGTCGCACCGGTCGGCGTGAACTAGGACCCAGCAGTCGTGGGG
>JBAQWH010000674.1:0-10602 GCA_049298815.1 Thermoanaerobaculia bacterium
CGGCGGTGGTGTGAGCCCGTCCGAGGCCATGGGGAGTTCCACTCCTGCCGAACAGTTCGAGTGCCCTGGTGACGTGGCGCTCCGCATCCCCGAGGTTCTCACGCTCCTCCTCGATCCCGGCGAGGGCGTGGTGCGCTTCGGCAAGGAGGTCCTCGTCCCGCGCGCGCTCCCCCGCGGCGATCGCCTTCTGCCCGAGCTCGAGGGCCTTCGCGATGTCGCCCCGCTTGCGCGTGAGCCTGGCGAGGGGAACGTAGACCGAGACGGCGCTTGCGCGGCTTTCGTCGAAGGTGTCGAGCGCGAGGCAGCGCTCGTACTGGGCCAGCGCTTCCGGCCACCGGCCGAGCAGCTCGAGCGCTTCGCCGAGGTTTTCGCGAGCCGGCGCTTCCTGCTCGGTCGAGTCGAGTCGCGCACCGATCTCGAGGCTCTTCTCGAACAGGGCCGCTGCGACGGCGAAGTTGCTGCGGCCGTGCTCGACGACCCCGACATTGTTGTAGGCGGTGACGAGCTCCCACAGATCGCCTTCGACCTCCGACTGCTCGGCGCTTCGGCGGAAATGCTCGAGTGCGCCGCTCCAGTCGCCGAGCTTCCAGAGTGTGTTGCCGAGGTTGGTCGCGGCGACGCGGCGGAGGTGAGCGGAACCGACTTCCGCGCCGATCGCGAGCGCCCGCTCGTGGGCCTCGCGCGACGCCTCCCAGTTCCCTGCGGCGAATTCGATGATGCCCAGGACGTTCTCGACGTACCCCGTCACGGGCGTGAGCGGCCGTCCGGCCAGGACGCTCTTCGCCCTCGCGGATGCGGCGCGAGCGGCCGCGAGGTCGTCGCGGAGGCGGTGGAGCCAGGCGAGGCGGTTCAGGACCTCTGCGACGTCTTCGGGCGAGCCTCGCTCCTCGTAGATCGAGAGCGCATGTTGAAGGTGCGTCATCGCTCCGTCGAGGTCACCTCGCCGCGCGAGGACTTTGCCGATCTTGCGGGTTACCCGAGCGACGTCGAGCGACGTGTCGCGATCTCCGCCTCTCGCATGCAGGCTCTTGAGAAGGAACTGATAGACGTGAACCGCCCGCCGGTAATCGTCGCGACGGAAATAGGCGTCGGCGAGCTTCTCGCGGATCTCGGCTTTGGACCCTTCGTCGAACCCACCGAGGTCCATCAATTCCAGCGCCACGCGGTAGAACTCGGCCGCCTCTTCGAACGCCAGCGCCGCAGCCGCATGGTCCCCCGCCTCGATGGAGGAAGTCGTGCCCCGGAGCGTGTCGTTCGCGCGCGCGAAATGGAACGCAACCTGACCGATCAGGTGCCGGGTCCCGGCCAGCCTTTCCGCCTCGAGGACTTCCCCGGCTCTGCGATGAAGGTCAGCACGGCGCGGCTCCGCGATCGAGCTGTAGATCGTCTGCCTGAGGTGCGTGTGTGGAAATGCGAGCGCTCTCTGATTGGACGACTCTTCGAGGAACCCGCCGCGGATCAGCGCCGAGACCGCGCGGGTCGTTTCTTCCTCGGTGCCGGCGCAGGCTTCCAGCAGGTGCCGCGATGCGAACCGGTCTCCAAGCACGGCCGCTGCCTCGAGTGCGATCTGTTGGGCCGGGTCGATCGACTCCATCCGGTCGGCGAGCAGCGACGCCGTCCCTCCCCCGAGCTCCACCAACGCCGAGACGTCCTCCGCCACATGCCAGCCCGCAGGCGACCACGTCAGGTGGCCTTCTGCAGCGAGGCGGTCGACGAGACGGCGGATCGCCAGAGGAAGCCCGCCGGTCTCCCAGAGAACCCACTTCACGAAATCGTCCGTGGCCGAGCCGTTGCCGAGCAGGGCTGCCAGGTACTCGCGGACGCGCGCCTCGGGGAGTGGATCGACCTGGAGGAACTGGATGGCGCTGTCCGCGGCCTGCGACTGCCAGAACGCGAGGTCGGTCGCATTCGAGTCGGCGACTTCATCGTCCGGCGTGTCGGTCGTGAGGCTGCCGATCACCACGAGCGGCTTCCGGGTCGCCTCCCCCGCGAGGAAGGCGAAAAGATCCGCCGTCGGAACGTCGGCCCAGTGGAGGTTCTCGACGACCAGGATCAGGGGTTCGGAGGACGTCCCGCCACCGTTCGCCCGGAGCAGCCCGTAGATGTCTTCGATCGACTGGCCGACGCGGTTGAAAAGGCGGTATTTTCCGCCGCGCTCTCCGGAGATCGAGTCGACGGGCTTCGTCTCTTCGACCGTGAACAGCCGCTCGGTCTCCCGAGCGAAAGGAGCCTCCGGGGTGACCGAGGCGAGCATCGCGTGGAAGATGTCGATGAAGGGCGCATAGACGGTCTGACGGTTCGCCGGGCAGCGTGCGCAGAAGACGCGAGCGCCCTCGAGTTGTGCGCGCAGGGTGACCTCTCGGATGATCCGATGCTTCCCGGTGCCTTCGCGTCCGGTCAGGATCACGGCACCGCCCGCTCCGGCGCGCGCTCCTTCGATCAGTCGCTGGAGGCCCTCCACCTCGACCTCGCGACCGATGAGCGGAGCCGCGTAGGTCGAGGCGGCGTTCACCCGGACCTCCGAGATTGGCGGCGCCGCTCCCGACACCTCTGCGACCGCATCGATGAGTGCAGCGGCCGAAGGGAACCGGTCGCGCGGGTCGCGCTCGAGGAGCCGGGCGATGATCGTGTCGAGCGCCTCGGGAATCCGCGGGTTGATCGCCGAGGCCCGGCGGACCGCCTCGTCGAGACGCATCCGGATGATCTCGGACGTCGGCCTGCCGTAGCCCGGCAGCGTCCCGGTCACCGTCTCGTACAGCGACATGCCGAGCGAGTAGAGGTCGGCGCGACTGTCGACCCGTTCCTGCGCCAGCACCTCGGGCGCCATGTACGGCAGCGTCCCGCGGATCGTGCGGTCGAGCAGACGCTCCGTGTGACCCGCGAGGCCGAAGTCCATGAGCGTGGCGCTCCCGTCGTCGCTCACGGCGATGTTCGACGGCTTCACGTCGAGATGAAGGATCCCGCGCGTGTGGACATGATGAAGCGCGGATGCGATCTGCAGGACCACTCCGTACAGACGTTCCCACTGCTGCCCGTCGAAGAACTCCGTGAGCCGCCTGCCGGGTAGGTACTCCATCGTGAAGTACGGAAAGCCCTCGGCCAGCACACCGAAATCGAAGACGCGGACGATGTTCGGATGCTCGATCGCCGCGAGCGTCTCGAACTCCGTTCGGAACTGCATCGCCTTCAGCGGATCGACGCGATCGCAGAGACGCTTCAGCGCTTCCTCGCGTCCGGAGACCGAGTCGCGTACCCGGTAGACACAGTTCCGGTCCGACTCCTTGAGGATCGAGACGAGCTGAAAGCGCGGCGGCAGAAGCGGGACGAGCGGATGTCCAAGCATTGGAGGGAGGTACGGAGGGTGAATTTATAACCCATCCCCTGCGAAGATGGGTCAAAACCTGCGCTCCTTGGCCCAAGTTCGGTATGCCTGGCACCTGGCAGTAGAATCCGCCCACCGCTCGATGACCGATCTTCCCCCGTCACCTCCCCAGTTCGAGATCCTCCGCGCTCTTGGGAAGGGCGGGACTGGCACGGTCTATCTCGCACGCGACCTCAAGCTCGGACGGATGGTCGCGCTCAAGCTGCTCAACCAGGACGACCTGTCGAGCGAAGAGCACCTTGCGCGGTTCGCGCGGGAGGCGAGGGCCGCGGCGGCGATCCGCCATCCGAACGTCGCGACGCTGTACGAAGTCAGCGAGACCCCCGCCGGCGAACCGTTCCTCGTGATGGAGTACTGCGAGGGAGAGACCCTCTCCCAGCGGATCCGGCGTGCGCCGATGGAGGCTGGAGAGATCCTGCGGATCGCTCGGCAGCTCGCGGCAGGCGTGGCGGCAGCGCACGAGAACGGCGTCATCCACCGGGACATCAAGAGCGCCAACGTGATCATCGAGCCGAGCGGTCTGGTGAAGATCCTCGACTTCGGCCTGGCGAAGCTCCTGCCGCGGGAGACGTCGTCGAAGATCCAGAACGTCACGTTCGATTCGCCGAGCGGCAAGTTCCTCGGGACCCTCCACTTCGTCGCCCCCGAGCAGACGCTCGGGAACCCGGTCGACGAGCGGACGGACCTCTTCTCGCTCGGCGTGGTGCTGTATCACATGGGGGCGCAACGCCTTCCGTTCAACGGTGACGCGCCGCTCCTGGTGCTCGAACGGATCCGGCACAGCGAGCCGGATCCTTTCGTTCCGCTCGATCCCGCCTTTCCTCCGGCGCTGGCAAAGGTCATCAGCCGCCTCCTCCAGAAGGATCCGAAGGACCGGATTCAGTCCGCGCGGGAGCTGGTTCGTGAGCTGGAGGAGATCGAGTTCGCCGCGCCGGTCCCGACATCGAGCCATTCGATGCTGTCCCGGACCATCCGGCGTCCGCACCGGATGCGGATCGGGCTCTCGGCGGCGGCTCTGCTCATCGTGATCGCGTCGGTCCTGCTCGTGCGCCGCGCCGCCGACACCCCTTCACCGGTGGCTACGGCGGAGGTCCGGACGCCGATCCGTTCGATGGCCGTGCTGCCGATGCGAAACCTCGCGAACAGCTCGGGAGACGAGTTCCTGTCGGTGGGACTGGCCGACGCCCTCGTCACCGAGCTCCAGCAGATCGACGCGCTCCAGGTCCGGCCGACGAGCGCGATCCTGCAGTTCAAGGGGCGCGAGATCGATGCCACACAGGCCAGCCGTGAGCTGAAAGTCGACGGGATCCTCGAAGGGCACTTTCTTTCGGCCGGCAACCTGGTGCGGGTGAACCTGCAGCTCATCGACGCGAGGAGCGGATACAACATCTGGGCGGACTCGGTCGACGGGCGGCGCGACAACCTGCTCCAGCTCATCGACGACGTTGCGGCCCGCACGCTCAACGGTCTCAATCAGAGTCTCGGCACCAGGAACCCCACCTCGTCGATGTCGCACCCGCGCTCGTCGAACGCGCAGGCCTACGAGCAATACCTCCGGGCGCGAGCGCTCACCGGATCGTTCCGGCCCGAGGAGTACGCGGAACAACTCGCGTCGTTGCGGAAGGCGATCGCACTCGACCCCGGGTTTGCCGCCGCGTACGCCGACCTCGCGATCGCGATGTCGCTCGGACAGACCCGTGGGCTCATCAAGGACCCGAAAGCGATGCAGAAGGCGGAGGCCTACGCAAAGCAGGCGGTCCGCCTCGACCCGCAGCTCCCCCAAGCCCAGCTCGCGCTCGGTCGGGTGTTCGTCCGCTTCCCGGAGCGCTACCGCGAATCGATGCGTGCGGTGCTCGCTGCCATCCGGCTCGAGTCGACGGACGCGCACGCGTTGCACGCGGTCCTCTCGTATCTCGTCTCGGCCGGCGAAATCCAGAAAGCCGAGTGCATCGGCGACCGGCTCGTGCAACTCGACCCTGGGTCGAACGAAGCGCGAATCCGGGGGTACTGGTACGTCAATGCGGTCGATCCCGAGGGGGCGCTGCGCCACGCAGACGCCGCGCTCGAATCGCCCGACACTGCGATCGCCGCCCGCGACATTCGTGGGATGGCTTACCTCCTGCTGGAGCGTCCGGCCCAGGCCGAGGCTGAAGCGGACGAGGCGCTCCGTCTCGTACCGACGAGCTATCTCGGGAAGAGCCTCAAGGCGATGGCCGCAGCCGCGCGAGGTGACCGCGCTTCGGCCGATCAGTGGGTCGCGCGCTTCGCGGACGATGCCCGACGCAACCACTGGGCTGCCATGCGCATCGCCTACGTCTACGGGCGCCTCGGCGACCGCGATGCGGCAATGCCGTGGGTGCGGACCGCCGCGAAGCTCGGACATCACAGCTGGTACTCGCTGGTCAAGCACCCCTGGCTCGCCTCGCTTCAGGCCGACCCGGAGTTCCAGGAGATCGTCGCGGCAATCAAGGCGGACCTCGACGACGTCCGCGACGACGTGATCGGCGTCTACCAGCTGATCTGTCGTTAGCTCGCCGCGACGGCTGCCTGCCGGGGCACTCTCACCAACAGCCCGGCCGGCACCGCCGCGATCTGGAACGGAGGCTGGATGTCCAGAAGCTCTCCGTCGACCGCGATCTTCATGTGGTGCCGCCCGGTGTCGACGCGCAGCTGGTGCGTCCGGATCCGGCGGAAGCCCGTCACCTCGCCGATCTTTCCTCTCAGGTACTGCGCTGCCGCACGGACGAACTGCACGCGGTTCATGAACGAGAGCGTGTAGATCGACAGACGGCCGTCGGTGAAGGTCGTCTTCGGCGATACGAGCCCCGTCTGCGTCAGGTCGTAAGCGTTGACGGCGACGACGAACATCTGCGTCCTGAACGTCTCCACGCGACCATCCATCTCGACGACGAGCGTCACGTGCGGGAACTGGTGCATCGCGAACCGCGAGGCCTTGAGGTACGCAAGCGTCCGGCTGTGGACGGAACGGAAGCGCTCCCGGTAATGGCTGATCGCCGGGTAGAGCCCGAGCATGACGCTGTTGAGGAAATACGAGTTGTTGATGCGCCCCACGTCGATCTGACGGACTTCGCCGCCAATCGCGACGTCGAACGCGGCGCGCCAGTCGTCGACCGGGATCTCCAGATCGCGAGCGAAGTGGTTGACGCTGCCGGCGGGCAGCACGCCGAGAACTCCCTCCGTGTGAACCAGCGCCTGGACCGCGTGATGCAGGCTTCCGTCGCCGCCTGCGACGACGAACTTGCGAAGGCCGGCGTCGAGCCCTTCGCGGATCGCGCGGTGCACGTCGACGTCGGGGACGATCTCGACCACACGCAGGCCCGCTTCGGCAGCCGCACTCCGCAGACTCGCCTCGTCCGCTTCGGCGAACGTGCCGGCACGAGGATTCAGGAACAGGATTCCCTGAGGTTTCATCGGCTCGGCTGCTCGGTTGCGTCGAACATCCGGCGCAGCGCCCTCTCGGCCGGCACCCTGACATCCTCCGGCACGTTCACCTCGTGCTGCACGTACTTCAGCGAATCGCGCACGTCCTCGAGCGTCGTCACTTTCATGAACGTGCAGAGCTTGCATCCCTTGATGAAGGTCTTGTTCGGAACCTCCATCGCGAGGCGGTCCGACAGGCCGCACTCGGTGACGATGAGGAACCGCGACGCGGGCCGCTCCTTCGCGAAGCGAACCATCCCCGAGGTCGAGAGCACAGCGTCCGCCAGTGAGGCAACGTCCGGCCGACACTCCGGATGCACGAGGATCTCGAGGTCGGGGTCCGCCTGGCGGATCCGGTCGATCTCCTCAGGAGTGATCTGCTGGTGGACGTAGCAGTAGCCCTCCCACGGGATGATGTTTTTCTCGGGGACCTGGTCGGCGACGTGTTGCGCCAGATTGCGGTCGGGAACGAAGAGGATGTTCTCGCTCTTCAGCGTGCGCACGACCTTCGAGGCGTTGGCAGAGGTCACGATCACGTCCGAGAGCGCCTTCACCGCAGCGGTGGTGTTCACGTAGCTGACCACGGCGAGGTCGGGATAGGTCTTCTTCAGCTCGGCGATCTTTTCGCGGAGGTCTACCTCTGGTGCGCTGTCCGCCAGCTGACATCCCGCGAGCAGGTTCGGGAGCAGCACCGTCTTGCCGGGATTCACGATCTTCGCGGTCTCGGCCATGAAGTTGACACCGCAGAACTCGATGATGTCGGCGTCCTTGACCTGCGCGGCCATCAGAGCGAGCTCGAGCGAGTCGCCGACGAAGTCCGCGATCTTGAGGATCTCCGGCCGGTAGTAGTTGTGCGCGACGATCACGGCGTTGCGCTCCTTCTTGAGCGCGCGGATCTCGTCGTGCAGGATCTCGAACTGCCGGACCTCTTCCTCGGAGTAGTCGAAGGTCGTGACCCGGCTCAGCTCGTCGTAAAGCGTTGACATGTCTTCTCCGTTAGCGAATTCGGGGCCATCAGTTACGGGGTTTCAGGAGGACGACCGTGGCACCCCATCCCCCGCCGCTGGCGTCCGCGTCGTGAAAGTCGAGTACGAAATCGAGCGAGCCGAGCAGCGACCGGATCCGCTCGCGCTGCACCCCTGCGCCGCGGCCGTGGATCAGCCGCACCTGCAGGTAGCCACGCGCCCGCGCCTCGAGCAGGAACTCGTGCGCGGCGTCCTTCACCTCGGCCGGCAAGAACGGGTGCAGGTCGAAGGTGTCGCCGATCGGGATCTCCACCGGCTCGTCGTTCACGGCGCGCATTGTAAGGGCGGTCGAGAGTGGGGCTGGCCATGTCGCGGGGCTCATACAACGACAGCGACGCCGCGCGGCCCGCCCTCGGTGTCATCCTGAGTTGGCGTCTCGACGGTGATACTCCGTGCTCCTCTGTGTTCTCTGTGCCTCTGTGGTGAATCCACGTTCGGTTCACCACCGAGACACAGAGAACACAGAGGGTGCACAGAGGGCGCAGCGGGCGCGAGCTCGCCATGCGGGATTCCGAAACAAACGTCGTGTCAATGGAAGACACCGATGTCCCCCTTCGACTCGCTACGCTCGCTCAGGGGCCGAGGACCGAGGAACTCCCAGCGGCCTCGCGTGGTGCCGCCCCTCGTTGTGCGATACTTCCCAGACACTTCGATAGCGAGGACCCCATGGTCTTGTTCAATCACGCAACCCGCGAAATGACGGCGAAGATCGTCTATTACGGCCCAGGCCTCTGCGGGAAGACCACGAACCTCATGGTCATCTTCGACAAGCTCGACCCGAAGTCCAAAGGGAAGATGCTGTCGCTCGCCACGAAGACCGACCGAACGCTCTTCTTCGACCTGCTGCCGGTCGACATCGGCAAGGTCGGACCGTTCAACCTCAAGATCCAGCTCTACACGGTCCCAGGGCAGGTTTTCTACAACGAAACGCGGAAGCTGGTGCTGAAGGGGGCCGATTCGGTCGTCTTCGTCGCCGATTCGCAGCCGGCCATGGTCGATGCGAACCGCGAGAGCTTCGCGAACCTCCTCGAGAACCTCACCGAGAACCAGATCGACCCGAACGACACGCCGGTCATCATTCAGTACAACAAGCGCGACATCCCGGGCGTCCTTCCGGTCGAAGATCTTCAGCGGCTGCTGAGCTTCGAGGGCTATCCGTACTGTGAGGCCTCGGCGCTTCGGGGCGACGGCGTCATGGAGACGTTCAAGCTCGCGTCGAAGATCACCGCCAAGCACCTGTTCGCCCGGCTCAAGGGGAAGAGCGAGCCCGTGCGTCGGGAGGCCCCATCCGCCGCGAAGGTGTCGGTCCAGAAGGCTGCGCCCGTCGCGGCTCCAGCACCGCCCGCCACGACCGCGAACGCGTTCGCCTCCGTCGCAGAGCCTGCTTCAGCGCCGATCAACCCCTTCGCGGACTCGATGCCTTTCGGCGCGCCGGCCGACGAGCCGCAAGTCCAGTACGACACGGCTCAGGAAGTCTCGCTCGAGGATCTCCTCGCGGAAGGGCGCGAGCGGCCGGCCACGATGTCGGGCGCCGTCGCGATCCCCGACTACGAGCCGGAGGTCGAAGAGCTCGGCGCCGAGAGCCTGGTCGCGGTCGCCGACGAACCGGTGGCGGTCAGCTTCGCCGCGGAGGGCGAGGACCTCGCTCCCGCCGGTGGTGCCGAGGAGACGGCAGCCCTGCAGGCGCGGATCGAAACCCTCGAGGCGAATCTCGAAGCGCTCGAGCGCGAGCACACGAGCCTGCTGGAATCGCTGCTCGCCGACACCGACCTGCTCGCTCAGCGTCTTCGCCGGGCACTCGACCGCTGAGCCTTTCTCGTCGAACTTCCTTTTGGTGGGCTGCATCACGCCAGCCCCCCAGCGACTCCGTACAATCTCCCCACACCGATCGGAGGACCAGATCCATGAATCGCACATTGCCCATACTTCTCTGTCTCATCGTTGCGCTGGCTGGATGTAAGGCGAAGGAAGTCGCCGAGAAGACCGCAATCGCGAACGATCTCGAAAAGCGAGGGACGGCCGAGCTGCTCGAAGAAATCCAGAACGACAAGTACACGCCGCCGGCCGATGGCCGCCTGACCGACAGCCAGGTGGAGATGTACCTGAAGGTCCGCGAGCAGGAAAAGAAAATCGCCGAAGTCGCGAAGGAACAGCTCAAGGAGCAGTCCGCGAAGATCGAAAAGGCGGGCGAGAAGTCCCTCGCCGGAATGATGGAAGGCTTCAAGGCCCTCGGTTCCGCCGCCGACTTCCTGACCGCGGACATCCGCGCGGCGAAAGACCTCGGCTTCAACACGCAGGAGTACCTCTGGGTCAAGCAGCAGATTCTCGCTGCGAGCACCTCGGCCATGGCCGAGAAGTTCAGCCAGGCGACCGATGCGAACTTCGAGAAGGCATACGCCGAAGCGAAGAAGGCCCGGGACGAAGCGAAGGACGAAGCGACGAAGAAGCTCTACTCGGACATGCTCGCGAGCTACGACCAGTCGCGGCAGGAGCTCGCGCAGGGCCGGGAGGCGGACGATCCCGCCGCCGCGTTCAACCGCCAGCTGCTCACCAAGTACGAAAGGGCTCTGAACGCGTGGGCGCACGAGATGTCGAAGTACGAGGACAAGGCGGGCGAGGTCGACAAGAGCGTCCAGGAGATGGAGCAGAACCTCGACCAGGCGATCGACGACGCGAAGAAGCAGTAGACGATGACGCCGATCCTCTTCCCGCTGCGAGATGCCCGCGCCGGAGGCGCGAGGGCGATTAGCCGGG
>JBAQWH010000675.1:0-16865 GCA_049298815.1 Thermoanaerobaculia bacterium
CAAAGCGGCGCCTGCGGGCGCCGCACTCCAAAGCTAGCGCTTCGCCTCTTTCTCCCTGTACGTGACCTGCAGGTCGACGTCGGGAAACGTCTTCTTCAGGTGCTCCGCCAGGCGGCTCGCGCAGTACACCGACCGATGCTGCCCGCCGGTACAGCCGAACGCGACGAGGAGATCGGTGAAGTTGCGGCGCTTGTACTCGGCGACCGTGTCGTCGACGAGCGCGCAGACGTGCTCGAGGAACCGTCCGACAGAAGGCTCGCGCTCGAGGAACTCGATCACGTCGTCGTCGGTCCCCCAGGAGTTCTTGTACCGGATGTGCCGCCCCGGATTCGGAAGCGAGCGGCAGTCGAAGACGAATCCCCCGCCGTGCCCTTTGTCGTCGGTCGGCATCCCGCCGGTGTACGAGAAACTCTGGATGCGGACCGTGAGCTTCAGCGAAGCGTGGCCGAAGGTCCGCAGCTTCGCGGCTCCGACGACCCGCTTCAGCGCCGCAGTGAGCTCCGGCAGCGCGATCGGCAGTTCGGTCGTGAGCAGGAGGTGCTCGAGGTTGTGCACCGCGTACGGGATGCTCTGCAGAAAGTGGGTCTTGCGCTCGAAGAACCCGCGCAGGCCGAACGCCCCCATCGCCTGCATGAGTCGGATGTACGCGAAGAGCGGATAGGCCGCGAGGAACGACTCGCGGTCCACATCGTTCCCCGCCGCGTCGAGGTATCTCTCGAGCAGGTGATCCCGCAGATCGAACGGCAGGTCGGCCTTCGGGTCGAGCAGCAGGGACGCGATGTCGTACTGCGGCGCGCCCCGGCGCCCACCCTGGTAGTCAATGAACCACGGCTCGTCGTCGCGGACCATGATGTTCCGCGACTGGAAGTCCCGGTAGAGGAACGCGTCGCGCGGCAGGGCGTCGAGATAGTCCGCCATCCGCTCGTAGTCCGCCTCGAGACGGTCCTCGGAAAACGGGATGCCCGCCAGCTTCAGGAAGTAGTACTTGAAGTAGTTCAGGTCCCACATCATCGACTGTTTGTCGAAGGCAGCCCGCGGGTAGCAGATCGAGTAGTCGAGTGTCCTTCCTGCACCGAACTGGAACTTTGGCAGCGCTTCGACGACCTTCTCGTACTGGACGATCGTCGCAGGCGAAGGGCCGCTCTCGGTGCGGCCGGCCACGAGGTGGTCGAAGAGCGTCGTGTCGCCGAGGTCCTCGAGGAGGTAGTAGCCGGTGTCGAGGTCCTCGGCGAAGATCTCCGGCACCCGCAGCCCCTCGGCTCGGAAGTGCTTCGAAAAACCGAGGAATGCGATGTTCTCGCGGCGGTCCGGTCCGTAGACGCCGGCCACGGTGCGCGAGCGGCCCTGGACGCGGTAGATCTTGCGTGCCGAGCCGTCCCCGGCGAGCATCGTCACGTCGACCGGCAGTTCGCCGAATCGCTTCTCGAAGAGCGCTTTCAGATGTTCTTGCATGAGGTCCGGGCACCGCCCGCGATTGCCATCGCGAAACGAGGCGCGAGTATACGTGCCGCAAAGATCCCGCCATCCTGACGACGCGCGAATTTCATCCCTAGCCCCGCACGCGGGAAGAAGGCTATCGATGTTCGGTTGCGGTAGAGCCGGTGCGCGAATCTACGGGCGGCCGTCTCCGGGAGGAAAGAGATGCACCCGGCCGGTCTCGACCTTCAGATCGATCGCCTCGCCGACTCGCGGGCGCAGGTGCGGGTCGAAGACCGCCGCAATGCGGTCCTCCCCTGCTCGCGCGTGGACGATGATCGCGTGTCCGAGCTGCTCGACGAGCTCGACGACGGCGGACACCACGGCGGTCGTGCCGCGAACCGCGGCGTTGGACTCGTGGACGTGCTCCGGTCGGATGCCCACCACCACCTCGCCGTCCGCTGCCTCACCCGCGGATACGGGGAGCGTGAAGGTCGCCGCCTTCAGGACTCCGTTCGACAATGTGGCGCGGAAGAAGCTCATCGGCGGCGTGCCGATGAACTGAGCGACGAACAGGTTCGCGGGACGCTCGTACACCTCGATCGGCGTACCGAGCTGCTCGATGCGTCCCTGGTTCATGACGGCGATGCGATCGCCCATCGTCATCGCTTCGACCTGGTCGTGGGTCACATAGACCGAGGTGGTCTGAAGGCGTTTCTGGATGCGCGTGATCTCGGCCCGCATCTGCACGCGCAGCTTGGCGTCGAGATTCGAGAGCGGCTCGTCGAAGAGGAAGACGGCCGGGTGCCGGACGATCGCGCGTCCGACCGCGACCCGCTGACGCTGCCCGCCCGACAGTTCCTTGGGCCTCCGGTCGAGGAGCTCCGCGATCTCGAGGATCGCAGCCGCCTCCCCCACCCGCTCCTCGCGCTCGGCGGCCGGCATCTTGCGCATGCGAAGTCCGAACTCGAGGTTCTCGCGCACCGTCATGTGGGGATAGAGCGCGTAGGTCTGGAAGACCATTGCGATGTCACGATCCTTGGGTGGCAGGTCGTTCACGCGATGACCGCCGATGAAGATCGACCCTTCCGAGATCTCCTCGAGGCCGGCAATCATCCGGAGGGCGGTCGACTTGCCACATCCCGACGGGCCGACCAGGACCATCATCTCGTGATCGCGCACTTCGAGGTTGAGATCGTCGATCACGGTCGTCGTCCCGTAGCGCTTCACCACTCCATCGAAGCGGACGTCAGTCATCGTGTTCTTCGCCTCCCCACAGGCTGGCCCCGTTCGTCCGGATCACTTCCGCGTAGAACTTCCCGCTGTCCTTGATGGTCCGCTCCTGCGTGGCGTAATTGACGTGGATCAGGCCGAATCGGGCGGAGTAACCGACGGCCCACTCGAAATTGTCGAGGAGCGACCAGGCACAATAGCCGCGAAGGTCGACGCCTGAGGCGATCGCCTCCGCGCACGCCCGCAGGTGGCTCCGCAGGTACGACGTCCGCAGCGGGTCGCTGACCGCGCCTCCCTCGGCCGCCGGAGGGTCGTAGAACGCCGAGCCGTTCTCGGTGACGTACAGCGGAATCCGGCCATATCGCTCTGTGACCCACTGCAGGATGTCGCGCAGCGGCAGGCCTCCGGGTGCGACTTCCCATCCGATGATCGTGTGCGTCGACTGCGGCTGTGGCACGTCCGATGCGCGAACGTAGTCGACGGTGGGATCCGCTTTCGTCACCGACCGCTTGTAGTAGTTGATGCCGAGGAAATCGATCGGTTGCGCGATCGACTCGAAATCCGAGTGCGGGTGTACCGGCCAGGCTTCCCCGAAAATCTCCGCCATCTCGTCGGGATACGCACCCTTGAAGACCGGATCGAGGAACTGCCGGTTCATGTACGCGTCTGCGCGCGCAGTGGCGGCGAGGTCGGCTTCGCTGGTGCTGGCCGGGTACTTCGGCTCGAGGTTCACGACGAGGCCGATCTGATGGCTTCCCGTTGCGCGGTATGCGGAGACGGCCTGCCCATGTGCCCGCAACAGATTGTGGGACGCGCGCGCGGCCTTGAACGGATTGCGATCGCCCGGCGCCAGGATTCCGTGCAGATAGCCGCCATCGGAGACGACCCACGGCTCGTTGAGCGTCACCCACATCTTCACGCGATCGTCGAGCGCGCGGAACACGACCTCCGCGTAGTCGGCAAACCAATCCGCGATGTCGCGGTTCGCCCACCCTCCCTGGTCGTCGAGGGGGGCGGGCAGGTCCCAGTGGAAGAGCGTGACCAGCGGCTGAATCCCGTTCTCGAGCAGCAGGTCGACGAGGCGTTGGTAGAAGTCGAGGCCGCGTTGATTGACCGCACCTCGCCCCTCGGGGAGGATCCGGCTCCACGAGAGGCTGAAGCGGTAAGCATTGAGCCCCAGCGCGCGCATCAGCTGCACGTCCTCCGGGTATCGGCGGTAGTGCTCGCAGGCGCGGTCGCCGGTGTCGCCATTGACGATGCGGCCCGGCGTGTGACTGAAGCGATGCCAGTTGCTCGGGCCGGCCCCGTCTTCGAGAGGAAAGCCTTCGATCTGGTACGCCGACGTCGCGGCGCCCCAGAGGAATCCAGGCGGGAACTTCGACGATGACATCGCGCTCATCGGGTCACACCGTCACGTGAATTTCGTACGAGTTGCCGGGGCGCGGAATCGGCAGCCGCCGCGGTGCGGTCGCCTTTCCGCTTCCGCGCTCGATCCGGATGTCGTAGGTCGCTCCGCGCCAGCGCCGGGTCATGCGCGCCCGCTGCCACGACGGCGGCAGGCACGGATCGATGCACAGCCCGTCCCATTCCGGACGGACACCGAGGACCCACTCCGCGACGACACGGTGCAGCCAGGCCGCGGAGCCGGTGTACCAGGTCCACCCTGCGCGGCCGTAGAGCGGCGAATCGGGACCGTCGACATTGCCGGGGAGCACGTAAGGCTCCGCCCAGTAGCGCTCTGGGTCCTTGTTGGTCGGATCGATCGCGATGAGCAACTGCTCGACGAGTGCCGCGTCCTTCATCTTCGCGGCGGCGGCGATCGCCCAGGTCGCGGCGTGGGTGTAGACGCCGCCGTTCTCACGGAGCCCCGCGGCGTAGCGGGTGATGTAGCCGATGCGCTCATCGGGAACGTCGTAGGCAGGGGCCAGCAGCAGCGCTCCCGCCTCGCTCACGAGGTGCTCGCGCACGGCCCGGAGGCACGCCTCGGCGCGATCGGGAGGAGCGATGTCGTTGAGGATCGCCCAGGTCTGCGCGTTGAGGTAGACCCGACCGACCCGGTTCTCCGAGCTGCCGATGCGGCTGCCGTCGTCGAGAGTCGCGCGCCAGTACCACTGCCCGTCCCACCCGTGCTCGTTGATCGCATCGACGAGCTTCTGTCGGCGCTCTGCGTAGCCGGCGGCGAACTTCGCGCCGCCGCAGCGCCGATGGATCTCGGCCCATTCACCGAGACAGCCGGCGAGGAAATGTGCGAGCCAGACCGACTCCCCCTTCTCCTCGAGCCCGGCCGCGGAGAGCCCGTCGTTCCAGTCGCCCGCACCGATGAACGGCAGGCCGCGCGCGCTGCTCCGGCGGAAGACCCGCTCGAACGCCCGCCGCACGTGCTCCTCGAGCGGCGCGGGATCGGCCTCGTCGAGGAACGGCGTTCGGTCGTCGAGCACGGAGAAGTCGCCGGTCTCCCTGATGTAGTTCGGCACCACGAACGACATCCAGAGAAGGTCGTCGGTCATCTTCGTGATGTGTCCCTGCTCGGACAGCGGATGCCACCAGTGATAGACCGAGCCGTCGGCGAACTGATGCTCCGCGTGAAGGTTGATCTGTCTGCGGCAGCGCTCCGGGTCGATCGTGAGCCAGATCTGCGAGTCCTGCAGCTGGTCGCGGAAGCCGTAGGCACCGCTCTGCTGGTAGTAGCCGGCGCGGCCCCAGATCCGCGCGGAGATGGCCTGGTAACGGACCCAGTCGTTGACGAAGGAGTCGAATCGCCGGTCGTCGGTCTCGATGCGATGGCCGGCGAGCCGCTCGATCCAGCTTCGCTTCACCTCGGCCAGCGCCTGCTCGATCGCGCCGACATCGAGCCAGCTGCGAAGAAGCTTCTCCGTCCCCTGGCGCGAAGTGTCGACGGCGATGACGAACCCGATCGCCTTCTCTTCGCCGGGAGCCAGCTGAACGACGCTTCGCATCGCGCCGACCGGGTCGTAGTGCCGGCCGAACAGTCCCCGCCACGCATCGCGGGTCAGCGCGGCCGGCTGACGCGCGCTCCCGTTCCGGCCGATGAACTCCGCTTTCTCCCCTTCGGCCGACACGATCCCGGCGGTCGTCCCAAACCCGGCGACGTACGGGAAATCGGTGTTCCAGTGGCCCCATCTCTTCGAGCCGATGTCCCACATCCGGCTCCATCCGAAAATCGCGTGAAGCGAAGGGTCGTACTCGGTCTCGATGAACAGCTTGTGGAACTCGCGGCGAGAGGCGGGCGTGACGCCGCAGCACCACTCCAGGTAGCCGGTGAGCTCGAGCGTGCGCGGTGCCGCCGATCGGTTCTTCAGCCGCACGAGCCACAGCTCGACGGTCTCACTCGCGTGGGCGAAGAGCGTCCAGCTCCCTTCGATCCCGCCGAACCGCGTCACGAACTCGGTGTAGCCGATCCCGTGTCGGCACTCGAAGTGGTCGAACGCAGGCCACATCGGTGCGGGTGAGAGCGACCAGCTCTGACCCGACTCGCGATCGGCCACGTACAGGAACTTGCCGCTCGTGTCCTGCGCGAAGTCCTGCTGCCACCAGTTCACGACCGCCAGCTGCGAGTTGTCGATCCAGGTGAAGCCGCTGCCGCTGTGGCTGACGGCGAGACCCAGCCGCTCGTTCGAGATGACGTTCGACCACGGCCGCGGGGGATGCGGATCCGTGACGATGTATTCGCGGCCATCCTCGGAGAAGCGGCCGTAGCGTTCGTGCGGGGCGTCAGTCTCTGAATTCATGTTGGCTCTCGACAATCAGCGGGCGAAGCGGACCTCCGCCGGAAGGCTTCGGATGACGGTTTCGGTGCGATCGATCGGCGACACGACGACGATGCCGCCGGGTGGGATTCTCACGCCCGCGCCGATCCGGACGACGATCGTGCTCCCGTCCGGATGCATCGAGTACGTGAGCGGTCCGTGCGGAGTCCGCAGCATTTCGACCCCGACCCCGCCCTCGCTCTCAGCCCATTCGCGCGGAATCGCTGCGCCGAGGACGAGCGCGTCGTCGCTCTCCCGCTCGTACGCGAACAGGTCGATCACCGAGCGGATGAAGTCCGAGCCGACCCAGGTGTGGGGCATGTCGCCGATGAATTTCGCAGTGGCGGGATCGCGATGAACGACCTCGGCCCAGTGGTTCCACGCAGCCGGACGTGAGTGGGTGAAGAACCAGTCGAGCGCCTGCAGCGCGCGCTCGGGCTGGCCGAGGCGGACGTAGGTCCCGACCACGCGCCATTCGTACGGCGTGTAGTCGACCCACTCCTTCGTTCCGTCACGGCGGGCGACGAAGTTCTCCCAGTACTTGTCGAACGTGCGGAGCAGGGCCTTCTGCGGCATGCGTCCGGCTTCGCCGCCTGGATTCACCGCGGTGGTCGTCGAGGTGGCGTCGAAGTCGCCGAGCTCGACGGAGCCGGGGATGTAGTCGATCGCATGCGTCGCCATCGCGCGGTCGATCGAGGCGTAGAGGTCACGCTGGAAGGCATCGCGGCTGACGGCGATCCGCTCGGCTTCTTCGGTCCTGCCGAGGATGCCCGCGATCTCGACGGCGTCCTTCAGCCCTTTGAGAACGAAGAAGTCGTCCCAGTACGAGTGCATCGGCTTCGCCGAGTAGCCTTCGTGACTGATCGATTCGGGGACCAGGCCGAAGAACGATTCCTTCCCGGGCTTGCGATACTCGTCGGTCATCCGCGATTCGCGGAGGACGTCGATGTACGCGACCACCTTCTGCACGTTCGGCCAGAGCCGCTGGAGGAGCGCGCGGTCGCCGGTGAAGTCGTAGTACTCCTTCACCAGATAGAGGAACTGGCCGTGGCTGTCGTGCTCGGGAACCGGATCACCACCGCGGACACCGACGCAGCAAGGGACGTAGCCGTCCGGCCGCTGATGCTGCGCGTACCACTCGATGAACCGCCTCACCTCCTCCGGGTGTGCGAGGCGGAGGAGCGCGGCCGATGTGAGCGAGCCGTCGCGGATCCAGGAGCGGTCGTACGACCGCGAGCCAGGCTGGATCGACGGACCGTCCATGTTGATCAGGATGTAGGCGAGGTTGCTGCGGATTGCGCGACTGATGTGCGCGGCGGAAGGGGGCAGGTGGAACGCAACACGCCCGAGCCGGTTCGACCACTCGGTCGCAGCGGCCGCGAGCTCCTCTTCAGCTCGGCGCGCAGCATCCGCGGCCGGAAGCGGCGCATCGAGATCGGCCGGCCGCCGATGGAACGGAATCGTGATCACGACGTCGCTCGACCCGCCCGCCGGCAGATCGAGCGCCCAGGTCAGAAGGCCTGACGCGGCACCGAACGGATCGGTCACGGCCGCGACCGTCGGTAGGCTCTTCCGGTCGATCCGCGCGACGACGTCACCCTGATCGAATCGAGCTGCACCAAATGAATCCGGCTTCGTCAGCGGCACGATCGCCGTCGTCCCGTTCACGACGACCGAGTCTCCCTCCTGCGCGATCGACAGGACTTCCGCCGCGCCGCCGGGCACGGCCAGAAACTGCCAGGGCGGGTTTACCTGCAGCGGGCGCACCGCTAAGTAGAGATGCGCGGTGCGCGCCCGCGCGGTGAGGTTCTCGACTCGATAGCGGACCCACAGGACCGAGTGCCCGGCCTGTCCGCGCGCGACGGCGGTGACCGTCAGTCGCGTGTTTTCATGGTCGCGAACGACCGACGGAATCGGCAGTTCCCCGTTGGCCAGCGACTGCGTCAGCTGCTTCGCATCGGCCCAGGTCAGGAGCGGCCCGTCGTCGACCCGCAGGAACGGCTCGACCGAGAAACGGATCGGATCGATGTCGATCGCCCCTTCCTCGTTGATCAGCGCCTCGCGCGTATCCTCGGGTGCCCCGATGATCGTCCAGAACGACTGGACCCCCGTGAGGTACTTCGGGAAGAGTCCGCGCCGCGCCCCGGCGCCGATCCGGGCATACATCGCATTCCTGCTCTCTGCGAACTGCGGCGGCTCGGCGGTGATCCCGCGAATGGCGAAGCCGTTGCCGGCAGAGCGCCTGAGGAGGAGCCGCACGTAGCGCGCCTCGCCTTCCGGAACGACGACGTAGTCGCGCCCTCCGCTCGCGTCGCGTGCGCGCCAGACCGTGTCCCACGACTTCTCATCGAGCGAGTAGAGGACGTCGTAGTCGGTCGCGAAGTCGATGCCGTCCCAGTCGATCGTCAGGCCGCCGAGCTCGCGCCGGCGGAGGAAGTCGATGTCGAGACGCTGCTCTCCTTTCGCGGCGCTGCGCCAGACGGTGGACGCAGCATCGTCCAGCACGGCGGCAGGAGGATGGGCCGGTCTCGAGGAGGTCGCTCTGACTGCGGGAGTCAGGTCGTAGTGGCGCTCCGGCTCGAGAGACACGAACGTCAGGTCGTCGACCCAGATCGTCCCCTTCCCTCCTTCCGCGGCGGTCACGACGATCTCGAGCGCCGAGGTCTGCGCGATCTCGCCGCCACCCTGCGGTCCCCAGGCGAACCGCAGATGCCGTTTCTTGATCCGGACGCGGGACCATTCCTCCGGGAACCGGTAGCGCTGCCGGACGCTCCACCAGACGTTCTCCGCCTTCGGGTCGAGCAGTTTGAACTCCATCGTCTGCACCGGCGTGCGCCCGCGCAGAAGGAACGAGAACTCGTAGTTGCCGGTAAGGTCGAGCTGCACCGGAAGCCGCGCGATCGCGTAGCCGCCGCCGGCCCCGAAATCGAAGTCGAGCCGAAGGGCCTTTCCGGTCTTCCCTTCGTCGGTCGAGATCTTCAGCTCGACGCCGTGCGACGGCTCGGCCTTCCACCTCGCGGCGCTCGAGAAATCATCGAGGACGCGCGGCTGCGCCCAGAGCTCGCCTGCCAACAGAACGGCGAGCACCACCTGCAACGTCCGGAAGATGCTTCCTCTCATCCCTTCACGCTCCCGACCATCACTCCGGCGATGTAGTGGCGTTGCAGCACGAAGAACAACGTGAGGACAGGCAGGACGGTGATGACCGACGCCGCCATCATCAGCTCGAGGTCCATCACGTGCTCGCCCGAGAGGATCGCGACCGCCACCGGGAGGGTGTACTTCTCGTCGCCGGTGAGGATGATCAGCGGCCAGATGAAGTCGTTCCAGGCGGACATGAAGGTGAAGATGGCGAGCGTCGCCAGGATCGGCCTGGCCAGCGGCATGATGATGGTCCAGTAGATCTGCCACTCACCAGCACCGTCGACCCGCGCCGCGGCAAGCAGGTCGTCCGGAATCGACAGCATGAACTGCCGCACCAGGAACACTCCGTAGATCGTCGCGATGAGCGGGATCATCGCTCCCATGTACGTGTTCACGAGCCCCATCGACTTGAGCAACAGAAAGAGAGGGAGCATCGCGACCTGCGCCGGGATGATCATCCCGACGAGGAACGTGCGGAAGAGGCGGTCGCGGCCGCCGAACCGCAGTTTCGCGAACGCGTACCCGGCCATGGAGTTCACCAGCAGCGACAGCACCGTCGAGAGCACCGAGATCAGGGCACTGTTGAAGAGCGCGCGGCCGAGGTTGAGCTTGGTGAAGAGGTGAACGTAATGGTCCAGGGTCGGCCGGCTCGGGACGAGGCGCGGCGGGAATGCCGAGGCCTCGCCCATCGGCATCAGGGAGGCCGACAACATCCAGGCCAGAGGCACGATCGTCACGATCGCCCCTGCCAGCATCAGGGCGTTGATCGAGACCGATGCGGCGCGCTGTGCCGGCGTCATCGCGCAAGCCTCCGCTGCAGCAGCGAGCCGGCGATCACGATACCGAACAGCACGAACGCGATTGCTGCTGCAAAGCCCATGTTCCACCAGCGGAATCCTTCCCGGTACATGAGCATGACGATCGTGAGGGTGCTGTTGAGCGGCCCGCCGTCGGGCGTCATCACGTACGGCTCGGCGAAGATCTGCAGGTAGCCGATCGCGGTGATCACGCCGACGAAGACGAAGGTCGGCATCATCGTCGGAATCGTGATCGACCACAGCTGCCTGACCGGTCCCGCGCCGTCGATGCGTGCGGCTTCGTAGAGCTCCTCCGGGACGTTCTGCAGTCCTGCGAGCATCAGCACGGCGGCGTAGCCGAAGTTCCGCCAGACCGCGAGGATGATGATGGCCGGCATCGCCCACTGGGCGTCGCCGAGCCAGTCGATCCGCTCGATGCCGACGACCTCGAGCGCGCGGTTCAGCAGCCCGACGCGCGGGTGGTAGAGATAGCGCCACACGATCGACACCGCGACGATCGTCGTGACCGTCGGCGCGAAGTAGATCGTGCGGAACAGCGGCTTGAGCCGCGCCAGCTTTGCGTTGAGCAGCATCGCGGTCGCAAGTCCTGCGATGAGCGTCAGCGGCCCTGCGACCACCGCGAAGTAGAGGGTATTCAGCAGCGCCTTCCAGAAGAGCGGGTTGCGCAACATCGTGCTGTAGTTGTCGAGCGCGACGAACCGCGTGTGGGTCGCACTCCCGAGCGAGTAGATGTCGAAGTCGGTCAGGCTGAGGACGAGGCCCGCAGCCACCGGCAGGAAGAAGAAGACCCCGATGAGGGTCAGCGCCGGGACGAGGAACAGCGCTCCCGCGCGGGCCTCCGCTGCCATCGCCTTTCTCATTGCGCGAGCACCCATCGCCGTTTCGTGAGGAGCGCGTTCACTTTCGCATCGAGCTGCTTCGCTGCAGCCGGAGCATCGTACTGCCCACGCGCCGCGAGCTCACCATGCTCGAAGATCATCGTCGCGATCCGTTCCCACTCCGGAATCCTCGGAAGCGCGACCGTGCGGTCGAGCTGCTGCCGGAACGCCACGATCTTGTCGTCACCCGCAAGCAGCTCGGCATCCCACGCCGATCTCCGCGCCGGAAGGTCTCCACTCTTCTCGTAGAACTTCACCTGCTGCGCCGGCTCGGAGAGGAACTCGATCAGCTTCCAGGCGGCCTCCTTGTTCTCCGAGTTCTCGAAGAGGACGAGACTCGAGCCGCCCGCGAGAGACAGACCGGGGTACGGGTCGCCGTCCGGCGACGGCATCGGTGCGGTCGCCCAACGATCCTGCATCTCGGGCGGCAGCCGGCGCCGCAACTCCCCGACGTTCCACGGCCCCGTCACGAACATGCCGAACTCCCCTTCGGCGAACTGCTGATACAGGTTCGCGATCTGGGCGTTGCTCGCCACCGGCGCGTAGCCCCGGCGGAAGAACGAAAGGTAGAACTCGATCCCTGCCACGAATCGCTCGTCGAACGCCGCCGTCGCGTCGGCCGCGACAAACGTCGCGCCCTTCTGCAGCGCGAGGATCACGGGCTGTGGCCATTCGTTGGTCGGCAGCAGGATCGGGTAGAAGTCGCTGCGACCGGCGGACTCCTTCATCCGCCGGCAGACTTCCATCCACTCGCTCCAGCTCCGCGGCGGACGCTCGAACCCCGCCTGCTTCAACAGGTCGGATCGATAGAACAGGACGCGGGTGTCGACGTACCAGGGGACGCCGTAGACACTCGTCCCGATGAGATTCGTCTCCCAGATACCGGCGAAGTAGTCGCTCTGCCTGACCACCTGGGAGCGAGCCACCCATGGCGAGAGATCCTCGAGCGAACGGACCACGTGGAACTCCGGGATCCAGGTGTTCCCCATCTGCGCCACGTCAGGGAGCGAGCGGCCGACGTGAGCCGTGAGGAACTTCTCGTGGGCTGCCGTCCACGGCAGTTGCTGCACGTCGACCTTGATCCCGGGATTGCGCCGCTCGAATTCGGGGATCATTTCCGCGACGACTTCGCCCTCGCGTCCCAGGCCCCAGAACGAGACGTGGACCGTGCCGGTCCGGCTGCCCGAACAGGCGAAGACCAGGAGGTAGACGGCCGCCGCAAGGATGGCCGCACCTTTCCGACGCAGCATCGTGAGGGGCCGCCGATCCGCGGATCGCTCGTCGTGCGACGGGGTCATTCGCCGAGCCAGCCTCCGCGGAATCCGGCCTTGCGCAGGCCGCGAGCGATGTGCGGGTTCTTCTTCATGACCTCCCAGACGAAGCCGTTGCGGTAGTTCTCGATCATCAGGACGATCGGTCCCTGGTCGATGCCTAGGTAGTCGCCGTCGACCCAGCCGAGCTCCGGATCGATGGTGCCGTGAAGCAGCCGGAATGGCGGGTTCTCCCGCAGCGTCGGGTTGAACGAATCGAGGAAACCGTACTTCTGGTAGAGCAGCCTGCCGTAGCGACTCTTCATCTCCTCGATCGCGGGGAGCACGACCTCGGGCGCGAAGGGAAGCGAGCCGGCAGCCGCCGTCGGAGCGATCGTCCCGTCGTCGCGGACCTCGGTCGCGGCGGCTCCTCGCGCCGCGTAGCTGTAGAAGCGCCGCTCCTTGCCGTCGATGGTCATCGTGCCGTCGCCGGGGCCGTCACATGCGGTCAAACCCCAGATGTTCGGGCCGTAGCCTTTCCAGCCGTTCGGGTTGTCGATCGCATACGCCCGCTGAGAGAGCACGGCGCGACGTGAATTTTCGAAGAGATCGATCCCTTTTGCGCGCAGGTAATCGTCCTGAACTCCGCGAAAGTCGATCCAGAGATGCGAGTACTGATGGCCGAAGTGCGGAGCGAAGTTGATGTGCTCCTGCCCGTAGTACTCGCGCCACTGATAGGTGCTCGTCCACTGGCTCCAGGCGGCCGGATCGATCGGATGCGTCGGCGATCCGAGTGCGAGGACGTAGAGGATCGACGCCTCGTCGTAACCGCGCCAGTCGTGCGTCGCAAAACCGCTCTCGGGGCGCCACGCCATCGAGATCAGCGGAGGACGCGTGAGGAAGTACGACCAGTCTGCGGCGCGATAGAGCCGTTCGGCCAGCTCGCGGATGCGCGCCTCGTCCGGATGATCCCGATCGAAGTAGCTCTGGCAGAACAGCATTCCGGCGAGGAGGAGCGTCGTGTCGATCGTCGACAGCTCCGTGTCCGCGTACCGCTCGCCGGTGTCGATGTCGAGGAAGTGATAGTAGAAACCCTTGTAGCCGGTCGTCCCACGAGCCTCGGGACCCTGCGGTGCCGCGGCGAAGAACTCCATCGTCTTCAGCACCCGCTCCCTAGCCTGCTCGCGCGTGATCCATCCCCTCTCCACACCGACGGGATAGGCGGTCAAGGCGAAGCCGATCGCCGCGATCGACGAGAACGACTTCGTCGGCCAGCGATCCGGGACGAGTCCGTTGACCGGGTTCGCGAGGTCCCAGAACCAGCGGAAGGTGCGCTCCTGGAGGTCGTCGACGAGCGGAGGCACGAACGCGGAGGGAGTCACGGACCGGCGTTTCGCAGGATTGCCCGTGGCCGTGACGCCCGTAACCGGCGTGCACTGAAGAATGAGTGAGGCCAGCACGACGACGACGATTCCTCGCATCCGCATCGATCACCTCCAGGTGGGCGGAGAGTCGGGCCCACTCTCGTTCGAAGCACTGGGGGCGAGGTCTCTGGCCTCACGTTCCGTCCAGCACTAGTCAGCGCGGCGTTCGGCAGTCATCGAACTCCGGGCGTTCTCCCTTTCTTCGCAGTTCGGTCAGGTGGAGCGCGGCGGCGCTGCGCCGTCCTGCCCGGAGCGCCGCACGAATCGCGCACGACGAGGGTCGTGGGGATGGTCTCGTTGCGGGGCGAGCTGGTCCCATCGCCGAGGAGTGTGAGAAGCAGCTCGAGCGCGCGCTGCCCGAGGCGGGCGATGTCGACACTGACGGTGGTCAGCCTCGGCGTGATGTAGCTCGCGATCGGAATGTCGTCGAAACCGACCACGGCCATCTGCCGCGGGACATTGACGCCGGCCTCGCGCAGCGCGAAGATCGCGCCGACCGCCATCGCGTCGTTGGCCGCGAAGATCGCCGTGGGAGCCGGCTCGAGCTGCAGCGCCATCTCGGTCGCCGCATACCCTCCGGCCTCGGTGAAGTCGCCCGGCAGCTCGATCGCTTCACTCCCGCCGGCCAGCCGTGCCAGACCCAGACGGTAGCCGCGAAGACGCTCCTGTGCGTCGGCGTTCGTCTCAGGCCCCTTGATGAACGCGATGCGGCGATGCCCGAGCTCGCCGAGATGCCGCATCACCTGGGTGGCGCCCCCACGATTGTCGATCGTGATCGACGGACCTGCGACACCGGGACAGTTGAGAAGGACAGCCGGGACCGCGTTCGGCAGCGATGCGTGGAGCGCCTTGCCGTTCGCGTCCGGCGACATGACGATCAGCCCGTCGACCCGGCCACGGGTTGCGCTCAACATCGCCGCCATCTCGTCCCAGTCGCTGTGGGAGCCCGAGACCAGCAGGTGGTAGCCGCTGCCGCGCGCCGCGGAGTCGATCCCCCGGATCACCTCGGAGAAGAACTCGCCGTGCAGGTCGGGAAGAAGGACCCCGATCGTGTTGGTCCGCCGCGTCGAGAGGCTGCGCGCGCCGAGATGCGGCACGTAGTTCAGCTTCTGCGCGATCTCCCGAACACGGCCAACCGTCTCCTCGCGCACCACCTCCGGCGAGTTGAAGACGCGGGATACGGTGGCGACCGAGACTCCCGCGCCGGCCGCGACGTCTCGGATCGTGGCGCCGCTTCCGGCGGAATCTGCGAACCTCGAAGGTGTTCTGGCCACGTGATGTAAACGGTTACATCAACGTAATCGCAGGCTTCCTCGTTGTCAATCGCAGGCGTTGATCATGGAGCCCCGCCCCGCCACACGGCGTCGGTGGCCGGCCCGGGCTAGCCCGGATTATTGGCGAGGGTCGGCGCGACGTCGCGCTCGAGCAGGCGGAGCAGATCCCGGAGGAGCGACGACTGTTCGAAGGTCGGGATCGCGGTTCCCGACTCCCACCGGTGGATGGTGTCGATGTCGACGCCCATCACGTTTGCGAACTCTCTGACCGTGAGGCCGAGGGAAATGCGAAGGTCGCGCAACCTGGAAATTGCCGGGCTCATGGAAGGACGAAAAGACTCTACGGCTGAGGTTGCAGCACCCCGTCACCCGCGCATAAACAAACTGTCAAACTCGGAACCTGCGATTGGTGGGGTTGGCTGCGGCTGGCGTCCGCCTGCGTGCGGCTCGCGAAGGATCGTGCCGCTTCGCTTCGGTGAGTCGAGTGGTGCGCCCAGCAGGATTCGAACCTGCGACCTTTAGCTCCGGAGGCTAACGCTCTATCCAGCTGAGCTATGGGCGCCTTCGAGGGATGCGGATTGTATGGCTTCGAACCCGATGCGGCAACCCGCCATTCCGCAGGCTCAGTCCTTTGCCCGGCGGATGCGGCGCGTGCGGCTACCGGACGTCGCTCCCGACTTGCCGCTCCGCGGCGGTGCTGCCGTTGCTGCGCTGCCGGTTCGGGAGGGCGTCGCAGCGACTACGGTGCGGATCCCGGCCTGACCGAGGCGCTGGCCTGCGGTGCGGGCGAGGAACTGCCTCGCCTCTCGCGCCCCGAAGTAGCGCCGGCCGTTCGCATCGGTGACCACGCTCCCCCGAAGCGCCTCAGAGAACCCGCGGACCTGGCTGACCTCCGCGTGAAGGTCCGAGTTCTCCGCGAAGAACGCGGTCGTGAACTGCACCTCCCAGAGCCGCAGCGCCAGCTCGTAGAGCGGCAGCAACTCCTGCGCGAGCCCGCTCGCCTTCGCCTCCGGGCTGCTCCGCAACACGCCGAGCCGCTCCTCGAAAGCGGGACGGTCGTCCGCGACCAGTGCGTTCTGGACCGCCACCAGCTGGAGGCGCGCACTTCCCGGCAGAGCCTGGGCTGCCGACTCGCCGACTGCAAAGAAGGAGACCATTCCCGCGAGCATCCACGCCGCGGCTGCCATCCGACCGACTCTCATCGCCACATCACACTTCCTGCGCATTCGTCGTGTCCGCGTTCCCGCGGACGATCAGCGCCGCTTTGAGCGAATTCAAGTTTGCTGCCGCAGGCAGTCGAGGATGAACGCGGCGGCGAGATCGGCGGCGCGCGCGAGGTTCTCCGCCCCGGTCACGCCGGAGCGGACGCGCGGCTCGAGCGAGTGGTCGCCGTCGTTGAGCCACTCGATGCGAACCCGCGGCGACAGGGTGTACGAGCTGATCTCGTGCTCGTTGCCGAAGCGGTCGCGGGTGCCCTGGAGGATGAGGACGGGGCGCTCGATCGTCTGAAGGTGGCGGGTCCGCAGGGTCTGCGGATGCGCGGGCGGGTGGAACGGGTAGCCGAAACAGACGACTCCACGGACGCGTTCTTCGCCGGCGACGTGCGTCGCGATCCTCCCGCCGAGGGACTTGCCGCCGATCACGACGCGCTGTCCCGCCGC
>JBAQWH010000676.1:0-4211 GCA_049298815.1 Thermoanaerobaculia bacterium
CTGCCGGGCATCGCTCTCGGCGTCGGAGAGGTTCTGCCCCCACTGCGCCAGCGAGGTCTCGGCGCGTGCGTATCCGCCCCGCAAGGCCGCACCGACCCTCCCCTGAAAGAGGACGCCGGCGAGGACCAGCCAGCCCAACGCGAGGAACGCGATCTGATAGCGATGACGTGAGGTCATTGAGGTCGTGAGTCTTTCCACGCCGCGTACAGGCGTCCGCTCATGAAGACGACGTTCACCGCGGCGAATCCGATCATGCCTGCCGCGACCTCCGTCGTGATGCGGACCTCCGACTCGGGGAGCAGGTAGAGGCGCCGGAACAGAGCCCAGGCGACGGCTGCGGCCGAGACGGCGGCGACTGCGAGAGGAACTGCCGCAAGACGGAGGAAATTGCCGGTGCGCCGCTCCTTCGCCGTCGGGATGTAGGGCACCGCCACGTTGAAGATCGCGAGCAACAGCCCCTTCAGATACACGCTCCAGCACCCGATCTTCAGCAGCATCCCGCGCCAGTGCCACCCGGCCTCCCGCGCCGGATCGATGAGCCACCGCTGCGACATCCGATAGAGCAGCACTCCGAAGAACCCGACCGGCAGTGCGCGTGCGACGTACTCGCGGAGGAACATCGAGGCAGGCTGCGCGCCGGCGGAGAGAGCCAGCAGCGGCACGAGCAGGTAGACGAGCGTCGTCGCCCCGACGAGGTAGTACGTGCCGATCATCAGATACGAGATCCGCTGATGCCACGTCAGGCGGCCGAACGCGCGAGGGTATTCGCGGAACAGGACTTCGTACACGCCGCGCGACCACTTGAGCTGTTGCTTGAGGAAGGAGCCGAGGTCTTCGGGGACGAGCCCTCGCGCAACGACCTCGGGGACGTACACCGACTTCCACCCGGCCGCGTGGAGCCGGATCGACGTGACCAGATCCTCAGCGAGCCCGATGCCGTGGCCGCCGATCGACTCGAGTGCCGCGCGGCGGAACGTGCAGTTGGCGCCGATCGCCACCGTCGTCCCGGTCCCGTGCATCCCCTGCATCACCGGCCCGTAGAACGAGAACGTCTGCTCGGCAGCAGCTCGTGCGACGAACGACGCCGAAGCGTTGTGGTAGTTCTGCGCCACCTGCACGAACCCGATCGTCTCGTCGTCGAAATGGCCGATCACGCGATCGAGAAACACCGGAAACGGGACGTGGTCGGGATCGAGGACGAGAATGAGCTCCTCGGTGGTCCGCTGCAGCGCCGCGTTGACCTTTCCCGCCTTGGCACCGGGCAGACCGACGAGCTCGAGGTGGACCGCCCCCATTCTTTCCGCCAGCGCGGCGAAACGCGGATCGCGCGTGTCGTCGAGCAGGTAGGTGGTATGCGGGTACGCGATCTCCCGCACTGCGGCGAGCGTCCTCTCGAACATCGCGTACGGCTCGCCCGGCGACGAGGTGATGAAGACCGCGACGCTGCGGCCAGGCGTGGGCTCACGCGCCGCGGGCTGGTCGATGTGGAAGTAGTTGTACCAGCCGATGCAGATCCTCGCGACCCCGTACCAGACGGCGAACGACAGGAGCGCGAAGAGGACCGGCTGGCGGACGTGCTCGAGGCGGAACCACCAGAGGGCGAACAGCACGACGCTCTGAATGCCGAAGAACGTGACGATCCCGAGGATCCAGCGGTCGCGCGTACGGATTGCGAGGGCTCGCCGGTGTCGGAAGACCTCAGAAGCCTCGTGCCAGGGTCGCGCGGAACTCATTGGCGGTGTAGAAGACGGTCGACTGACGGCCGGCCTCGACCCTGATTGTGCTCCGGCCGAGGTCAACGTCGAGTGACAGCGAAGCCCGCCACGGGTAGTAGCGCCCGTTGAGATCCTCGTCGGCGACTCCGACGTCGGCGTGGATCGCGGCCGTCGCGTGCTCGAATCTGCGGCTCCCGGTGGCGATGAGGCGCGCCTCGCGCAGGTCGATCGGGGTCCAGTAGGGGTCGTAGACGCCGGTCGTGACGAATCGCGACTCGAAGGTGTCGCGGAACGCGAGCGAGCCACCGACGGAGAGAGGTCCCGCGGGAACGAGCAGCCACGCGTCGGCTGCGAGGCCGCGGTTGTCGTCGAAGAATCGCAGCGACTCGACGCGAGCCGAGGCGTTCGGGCGGCTCCATTTCAGCTCGAGCGAATCGGCGTACGCGTGCGTGTCGAGTGCCGTCGCGGAGCCGAAGAGCGCGCTGCGTGACGCCGTGAGCGAGAGCGTGGAGCGTCCGATTCGACGATCCGCGGCGATGAGGCCGAGCGGATGCGTCTCGCCGTCGGGAAACCGCATGAGGGTCGCATTCGCGCGGAAGGCCAGGCGCGCGTGCGGAAACGACGTCTCCACGCCGAGCCGCGCGAACGACGCGTCATCCGCGGGCAGCTCCGTGTCGAACCGCCAGGTTCCGACGGTGCCGTCCCAGCGGGTCAGAGGATCCGAGAACACCGAGCCTCCCGCCTCGACCATCGAGGAGCGGAGCGGCTGCGCGTCCGAGCGGACCATCGTGTCGAGGCGCATCAGCGGAGCCGCCGCAGCACGGATCTCGCCGAGCGCCCGCGCGGCCTCGGGGTGCTCCCGGACCAGGCCGTACTCGCGCGCGGCACCGCGAAGGTCTCCCGACCAGTAGAGCGCGTTCGCGAGGCCGAGCCGCGCTTCGCGGTCGTTCGCGTTCCGCACGAGGAGCTCGCGAAACGAGCGCTGCGCTTCCGCGTACTTAGCACGCCAGAGCAGAGCGTTCGAGAGCGCGAGCTTCGCGTCTCGCGAAGCAGGGAACCGCGATGCGGCGTCGCGGGCGACCACCTCGGCGGCGGCGAAGTCCTTCGCCGCTGCGAGCCGCTCGAATCGCTGGAGGAGCTGAGGGAGGTCGGCGCTCTGTGCGAACAGCGGAGCGGCGAGCGCGAGCAGAAGGATGGCGATGCGTCTGGAGGGGCCGGGCACAGTGGCGATATAAAACAGGCGTCTGAGGATCCTGATTTCGCCGTTGCCGGCGCACGCCGCGATAAGCTGCATTCGATGAACGGCGACGAACACCGGTTGTTCACCGACATCGCGATCATCCTCGGTGCGTCGTTTCCGATGCTGTACCTCGGGAGACTGCTGAAACTGCCCGAGGTCATCGCCTACCTCGTCACTGGAGTCTTGATCGGGCCGCACGCGCTCGGGCTCATCCGGGCGACCGAGCAGGTCGAGACGACCGCCGAAGTCGGCGTCGCCTTGATCCTGTTCTTCATCGGACTGCACGTGCCGATGAAGCGTCTGCGCGAGCTGGGGCGAACCGCGTTGGTCTCCGGTTTCCTGCAGATGGCGTTGACCGTCGTCGGGATCGTGATCGTGGCGATTCCGCTCGGGTTCGACCTGCGGCACGCGATGTTGTTCGGCTTTCTGATCGCGCTCGGCTCGACCGCGGTCGTGCTGCCGATCCTCGACTCGCGCGACGAGACCGGCTCGCCGTTCGCGCAGCGGTTCCTCGCCGTGTCGCTGTTCCAGGACTTCGCGGTGATCCCTCTGATCCTGCTCGTCCCTGCGTTCGCGGCGGGCCCGCACGCGATCCAGGCGCACTCGATCGTGATCCGGCTCGTCGTCGCGATCGCCGGCGTGATCCTGCTCGTCCTGGCTGGACGGGTGGTGGCTCCGCGACTGCTCGCGCGGATCGCGGCGTTCCGCAGCCGCGAGCTCTTCACGGCAGGGGCGCTGGTGCTGATCGTCGGCACGATCGCGCTCGCCCAGCGTCTCGGTGTCTCGGCCGCCCTCGGAGCGTTCGCCGCCGGGATCATCGTGGGCGACACGGAGTTCATCCACGAGGTCGGCGGAATCCTCCGCCCCTTCCGCGATTTTCTTTCCGCCCTCTTCTTCGTCTCGATCGGCATGCTGCTCCAGGTGAGCTTCGTGCTCGAGAACATCAACGCGGTCATCGGAGTCGTGATCGTGGTGATCGTCGTGAAGGTGATCGCGGCGTACCCGGCGTTCCGCGCGTCGGGAGCGATCGAGAGGACGTCGATCCGCGCGGCGTTCGCCGTCGCGCCGATCGGGGAGTTCTCCTTCCTCATCGCGCAGGAGGCGAAGCGATTCGAGATCCTCGGGCCGCGCGAGGAGCAGATGTTCATGACGATCGCGGTCGTGACGCTCGCGATGACACCGATCCTCGTGGCCGTGGGCGGCAGGACCGCGGCGCAGCTGCGGAGCGGCCGCACCGAACAGCCGCCGGAGCGGCG
>JBAQWH010000677.1:0-3166 GCA_049298815.1 Thermoanaerobaculia bacterium
GCGGGAGGAACCAGCCCCGGCTCGTTTCTCGCCAACGGCAGCACGACGCCGGGCATCGTCTTCGGCGGAGGGACGCACGACCTCAGCGGCAGCCTCGGCGGAAGCGCAAACGGCCTGATCGGCGTGACGAGCGGCACGGTGAATTTCACCGGGACCTTCACCGGCGGTCCGACGGTCGCCATCAGCGGCGGCGTCGCGAACTTCGCGTCCGGCGTCTCGACGGCGGGGGTGAGGCTGAGCGGCGGGTCGCTTGCGGGCGTCGGCACCCTGACGGCGACCAGCACGTTCGACTGGACCGGCGGCTCGATCTCGGGCAGCGGCAGGATCGTGATCCCCACGGGGGCGGCGATGACGCTGAGCGGGTCGACCTACAAGGACCTGCTCTCGCGCACGATCGACGTCGAGGGCACCCTCACATGGCGCGACTATCCGCTCCGCGGCTCGCTCGGACCGATCCTGAACGTCCTTCCCGGCGGCGTCTTCGACATCCAGACCGATCACTGGATCGAGTACTGCTGCTCAGGCGGCAGCCCGCTGACGATCAACGTCCACGCTGCGTCGGGGTCGGCGACCGCAGGCCGCGTGACGAAGAACGTTGCGGCCGGCACGACGCCCCTCAACGCAAGGCTCAACAACGACGGGCTCGTCGCTCCGGTCTCCGGGACGATCGAGCTGACCGCGGGAGGGACGAGCAGCGGCGCCTTCGTCGTGACTCCGCCCGGAAGCGTGGCGTTCACGGCCGGAACGCACGACCTCAACGGAACGTTCGGCGGCGACCCGTCGGGCGTGATCCGCTTCGGCGGTGGCGTGGTGAACGTGACGTCGACCTTCACCGGCGGCCCCACCTGGCGCCTGAACGGCGGCACGACGAACGTGAGCGGCAGCGCGTCGCTCGCGAACGTGGAGCTGATCGCCGGCGGCCTTTACGTCAACGGAACGCTCACCGCGACGAGCGCTTTCGCCTGGACGGGGGGATTCCTCGCAGGAACCGGAGCTCTCGAGGTTCCCGCCGGCGGAACGATGACCCTCAGCGGGACCACGTACAAAGACACGACCCTCGCGACCCTCAACAACCGCGGATCGCTCGTGCTCAGGGACTACCCGGTTCGCGCGTCGCTGGGAGCGCAGTTCGTCAACCACGCGGGATCGCTCTTCGACATCCAGACCGACCAGGGCATTGCGTTCTGTTGCTCGGGAGGCGCGCGGCCGTCCTTCACGAACGCCGGCACGCTCCGCAAGAGCGCCGGCGTCGGGACGAGCGTCCTGGAGACGACTCTCGTCAACGACGGACTCGTCGACCTGATCACCGGCCGCATCACGGTCGTTCCTTCGTTCGTTCAGGGGGCCGCCCCGGCGACGACGAAGGTGACCATTGCAGGTCCCGTCCCGAACACCGGTTACGGCGTTCTCGGCGTGACCGGACCGGCGACGCTCGACGGCATCTTCGAAGTCGCGCTCGCAAACGGCTACACACCGGCAACCGCGAGCAGCTACACCCCGGTGGCGTTCGAGAGTGCCACCGGCGATTTTGCGACGAAGAACGGCCTCGTGTTTCCGGGGGGCTCGTTCGGCTACAGCCGTAACGCCACCAACGTCGTTCTGACAGCGACCGGGTGCACGGCGCCTCCCACGACGGTCACCGCCCCGGCAACTGTCTGCCCCGACTCCACCGGGAACGTTGCGAGCGTGCCGCTGACGGCGGGCGCGACCTACCTCTGGACCGTCACCAACGGCGCGATCACATCGGGTCAGGGAACCGGCAGCATCACGTTCAGCGTGGGGACGGCGACTCCCGTCACGGTGACCGTCGAGGTCTCCGTTCCCGGCTGCCAGAACAGCGGGACGGCAAACGTCGACGTGTCGGCGCCGCAGCCGGTGATCACGGCGGCCGGCCCGACGACGTTCTGCGTCGGCGGCAGCGTGCTTCTCGATGCGGGGAGCGGGTATGCGAGCTACCTCTGGTCGAACGGGGCCACTACACAGACGATCGAAGTGTCGGAGAGCGGCACCTTCAGCGTGACGGTGACGAATGCCGCGGGATGCGCCGCAACGTCCGGCGCAGTCGGCGTGGGTGTGACGGCAGCGCCGACCGCGACGTCGATCACCTCGTCGTCGAACCCGGCGACCGAAGGCCAGAGCCTCACGCTCGGAGCGACGATCACACCGACAGGTTGCACGCCGACCGGTCCCTCTGCGACGGCCACCGTCGACGGCGTGCTCGGCGCAGGCGAATGGGGTTCGGCGAAGGTGATCCAGTTCCCGGTCAACATCGGGGGCGGTTCCACCCTCCCGGCAGCGCTCTACCTCACCAGCGACTCGTCGAACGTCTACGCGGCGCTCCGGGTCGAAGGCACGGCGCTGCCGTCCGGCAGACTGTCGCTCGAGTTCCTGGCGGCCGGGTGTACCGGTTCGGACGTCATCGTCTACGACTTCGCCTCCGGCCTGACGGATCAGTTCCGCGACGCTTCGTGCACCATTACCGCCGACACGGCGACCGGCGGAACGAGCGAAGGAGCCGCGGCGCGTGGCGAGACGACGACGTACGCGTTCTACGAGCTCTCGCATCCGCTCGCGAGTGGCGATGCGGGCCGAGACCTCGCTGCCGCGGCCGGCGACGCGATCGCGTTCGCAGCCGAGGTCGCGTTCTGTCCGTCGGGATGTGAAGCACCGTCACTGCAGAACGGGACGCTCGTGCTCGGGACGGCGTCACCGCGCGGGTTCCTCACCTTCTTCAACGGAAGCGCGATCCTGGGCACGGCGCCGGTCGTCGCCGGTCATGCTTCACTCACCGTCACGAGTCTCCCGCCGGGAACGCACTCGATCACCGCGCAGTACGGCGGCGATCCTGCCTTCGCAACCAGTTCGTCGGGAGCATTCACGCAAACGGTGAATCCGACCTGCAGCGCGAGCATCAGCCCCTCCGGGCCGACGACCTTCTGCAGCGGCGGCAGCGTCACGCTGAGTGCAAGCGCGGGAGCTTCCTATCAGTGGTTCTCCGGCGGCTCTCCCGTCAGCGGCGCGACTGCGCAGACGCTCTCGGTCAGCACGTCCGGCAGCTACGCGGTTCAGGTCACCGCGGCGAGCGGCTGCTCTGCGACGTCGTCTGCCGTGACGGTCACCGTGAACACGCCGGCCGCGCCCACGGTCACGCCGAGCGGGCCGACCT
>JBAQWH010000678.1:0-6052 GCA_049298815.1 Thermoanaerobaculia bacterium
GCTCGGCTCACCGCCGCGCCGCCGGCTCGGCTCACCGCCGCTCCACCGGCTCAGAGCAATCCGAAAATCGGCACGGCGAGCAGGAACGTTGCCGCTTCGATCAGGACGATCATCAGGAGGTTCATCCAGATCCCGGCCTTTGCCATCTGGCGGATCGTCAGATGACCGCTCGCGAACACCAGTGCATTTGGCGGCGTCCCGACGGGCAGCATGAAGGCGCAGGAGGCTGCGAGCGTGGCCGGGATTGCGAGCAGAAAGGGGTCGAGGCCGAACGCGGTGGCGAGGGACGAGACGAGAGGGAGGAACGTGGCCGCCGTCGCGGTGTTGCTCGTCAGCTCCGTGAGGAAGATGACGACCGTCGTGATGACCGTCGTGAGCAGCAGCGGTGAGACGTTCTCGAGTCCGGCGAGCGCGGTGCCGGTCCATCTGGCGAGGCCGGTCGCCTCGATGCTCGACGCGAGGGACAGGCCGCCGCCGAAGAGGATGAGCACTCCCCACGGAAGCCGCTCCACGTCCTCCCACGCGACGGCGAAGCGCCACGCTCGCGGCTCGACCGGGATGACGAAGAGGAGCAACCCTCCGGTCATCGCGATGCCGGCATCGGTCACGGCCGGCGCGATGCGCGCGAGAAGAGGCTGCAGGACCCATGCGATCGCGGTCGCGCTGCAGACGGACGCAGCCACCCACTCGGCGCGGCTCATCGAGCCGAGTGCGGCACGCTCGCGGTCGAGGATCTCTTCGGTCTCCGGACTCGCCGTGTTGACGACGGGGAAGAGGACGCGGGTGAGGAGGAGCCACGCCAGCGGGATCGAGACGACGACCAGCGGCACTCCGACCACCATCCACTCGGCGAATCCGATCTTCCGCTGGAGGGTCTCGGCTGCGAAGCCTGCGAGCAGCGCATTCGGCGGGGTGCCGATGAGCGTGCCGAGGCCCCCGATGCTCGCGGAGTAGGCGATGCCGAGGAGGAGAGGGATCCGCACCTTCTCGCCGTCGGCTTTCATCACCGAGAGGACCGACGTCGCGATCGGCAGCATCATCAGCACGGTCGCGGTGTTGCTGACCCACATGCTGATCGCGGCGGTCGCGATCATGAATCCGGCGATGAGGTTCGCGGGGCGCGTGCCGACTGCATGAACGACGTTGAGTGCGATCCTCCTGTGGAGGCGAGAGCGCTCGAGCGCCGCCGCGAGGATGAATCCCCCGAGGAAGAGGAAAATCACCGGATTCGCATAGGGAGGCGCCGCCTTTGCGATCGGTGCGATGCCGAGCAGCGGGAAGAGGACCAGAGGCAGGAGTGCCGTCGCCGGGATCGGGATCGCCTCGGTGATCCACCACGTGGCCATCAGCGCGGCGACTGCCGCGGCGCGCCAGCCGGCGGCCGGAAGTCCGACGGGCGGGGGGAGTGTCAGAAGGAACGCGAAGAGGGCGATGCCGCTGATGAAACCGATCTGCGAGACCGCACGCGCCGTACCGTCGACGCGTGAAGGGCGATCGCCTTCTGGCTGCATGCGTGAATTGTAGCGGCCGCGGCTCGCCGTTACTGCACGGCCACCGGGGGGACGACCCTCTCGAGCAGCGCGACGAACCGTGGATGCTCGCGGAGCGGGTCGAGGTCGGGATCGTTGATGATCCACTCGCGCGAGATGCTGCCGTTCTCCGCCATGACTTCGAGGCAATCGAGGGCGGTATCGAGTCTGCCGAGGCCGCAGTACACGCAGGCAGCGTTGTAGCGGATGATCGACTCGTCGGGATCGAGCGCCACCGCGCGATCGACCCATTCGAGCGCGCGCTCCGGCTCTCCCACCTCGGCCAGCACCGCAGCTCCCATCGTCCACGCCCGCGTATCGTCCGGGTGCGCGCGCAGCCGTCGCTGCGCGGCCTCGATGCACTCGATGTCGGCGCTTCGCGCCCGCACCGGATCGGAGAGGCGCCGGTAGCACATCCCGAGCAGGTACCAGGAGTCGTACGCCTCCGGGACGATCGAGCACGCTTCGCGGTACTGCGACGCAGCCTCGGCGATCCTCCCTTCCGAGAAGGCGACTCGGGCGAACATGTAGTGCGCCTCGTACGAGCGCGGGTCGAGGTCGATCGCCCGCCGCAGCTCGGTCTCCGCCTCGCTCAGGCGTCCCTGGATGAAGAGGGCCAGCCCTCTGGAGGTGTGGGCTTCCGGAAGGTCGGGCTCGAGCTCCAGCGCGCGGAGGCTCGCAGCTTCCGCAGCGCGGACGGCCTCGTCGCCGGCGCCGAAGTACAGTCGGAGGAACGACTGGCAGTCGGCGATCCCGGCGTGGGCGCGCGCGTATCCGGGATCGATCTCGATGGCGCGGTGGTACGTCTGGATCGCGACCTCGTAGGCCTTCCGCCGGCACTGATGGAAGAACTCGCGTCCCTTCAGGTAGAGCTCGTAGGCCTCTGCGTCCTTCGGCGAGGTTGCGACTGCGAGATGCGTTCCCTTGTTGAGCAGCGTCACCTGCAGGGCGCGTGCGATCTGGTCGGCGATCTCGTCCTCGATCTCGAAGAGGTCCTTCATCTCGCGGTCGTAGCGCTCGTACCAGAGGCGGTAGCCGTCGGCGACGCTGACGAGCTGCACGGAGACGCGGACGCGGTCGCCCGCGCGGCGGACGCTCCCCTCGAGGATCGTCTCGACATTCAGCCGGGCGCCGATGTCGCGCACGTCGGCCGCGCGGTTCTTGAACTGGAAGGCGGAGGTGCGGGAGGCGACGTAGAGGTCGGGGATCGAGGTGAGCGCCCGCAGGATCTCCTCGGCGATGCCGTCGCAGAGATACCCCTGGTTCTGCTCGCTGCTCAGGTCCTGAAGCGGAAGCACGGCGACCGACGAGCGTGCGGAAGCGGCGGGACGCCGCATCGTGAGGACGCCGCTGTCGACTTCCGACTGCAGCTCCTGCAGCGCGTTGATCATGTCGGTGACCCGCTCGAACCGGAGGCGCGCATTCTTCGCGAGTGCCTTCGCGACGATGCGGTCGACGCCGGCGGGGAGGTCGGGCCGGATCGACGACGGCGATGGCGGCTGGTCGTGGAGGATCGACTGCACCGCGTGATCGAACGTGTCGGTGAGGAACGGCCGCGTCCCGGTCAACATCTCGTACAGCACGACGCCGGTCGACCAGATGTCGGTGCGCTGATCGACCGCCTCGCCGCGGAGCTGTTCGGGGGACATGTAGGCAGGGGTCCCGTCGATGACGCCGGCTCGATGGATCTCGGGGAGGAGTTTGGCGAGGCCGAAGTCGAGGATCTTGACCGTGTCGCCGCGGACGAGCATGACGTTCGATGGCTTGATGTCGCGGTGGATGATCAGCTCCTCGTGCGCGGCGGCGAGTCCGCGTCCGATCTGGAGCGTGATCGCGATCGCCCGCCGCAGGTCGAGCGGACTGCGCGCGATCGTCTGGTCGAGCGTCTCGCCGTCGTAGAAGGCCATCGCGATGAAGACCTCGCCGGACTCGGTCTCGCCGACCTCGAAGATCGTGCAGATGTTGGGGTGATCCAGTGACGAGGCCGCGCGCGCCTCGCTCATGAGCCGCTGCCGCATCTGGGAGTCTTCGAGGAGCGCGGGACGGAGGAACTTCAGCGCCACCCGGCGCCCCAGCCGGTTGTCGGTCGCGCGATAGACCACCGCCACACCACCCGAGCCAAGCTGCCCATCGAGCTCGAAATGAGAGACCCGCGCCGGGCGATCGATGGCCGGCATGCACACCTCCTGACGGGCGACTCAATATAGAGCCGAAGCGTCGCCCCGGCAGTGACGGCCGGGCGCGGTCGGTCCTCAGAGAATCCCTGAGTTTGCCTCAGGGCCATCTCTGCGGTAGCAATACGCCATGCGCAGACTGATTTTGCCTCTCCTCCTGCCGCTCCTCGTGGCCTGCACGACGTCGGTCCAGACGCCCTCCCCCGCGGCGTCGCCCGGTGCGCGGCTCGAGAACACGCCGCGCCACGACGAATGGGTGACCATCGAGAGCGCGGGCCGGACGCTGCACGCGTACGTCGTCTACCCGCAGGTCAGCCGGAAAGCCGGCTCGGTGGTCGTGATTCACGAGAACCGCGGGCTGACCGACTGGGTCCGCAGCGTGGCCGACCGGCTCGCAGAAGCGGGATACATCGCGGTCGCCCCCGACTTCCTTTCCGGCGCCGCGCCGAACGGCGGACGGACGAGCGACTTTCCGACGCAGGACGCCGCGCGCGAGGCGATCTCGAAGCTCACCCGGCCGGGCGTGCGCGACGACCTGGTCCGGGTCGTCGAGTGGATGAGGAAGATCCCGTCCGCCAACGGGAAGGTCGCGGTCGCAGGCTTCTGCTGGGGAGGATCGCGCGCCTGGGATGCCGCGAACGGCGTCGAGGGGCTCGCCCGGACCTTCGTCTTCTACGGCACCGGGCCGGACGACGACACCTCGGTCGCAGGGATCGACGGGCCGGTGTTCGGCTTCTACGGCGGAGACGACGAGCGGGTGAACGCCACGATCGGTGCGACCCGCGCTGCGATGCAGAGGCAGGACAAGGTGTTCGACCCGGTCATCTACCCCGGGGCCGGCCACGCCTTCATGCGCCTGGGCGAAGAGGCGAGTGGAACCGAGGCGAATCGATCGGCGCGCGATCAGGCGTGGACGCGGTGGCTCAGGGAGCTCAAGGCGATCGAGTGAGTACCACAGAGACACAGAGAACACAGAGGCGCACAGAGGTGTCCGCGTGTCTTTCTCGCTCTGTGAATCTCTGTGTTCTCTGTGCCTCTGTGGTGTCGGTGGGGCGGCGGCCACCCGCTGCGCCCTTCCTCCGGGGCATCGGCGGTTCAGGATGACACTGAAGGGCCAGGCTCGCTCTCAGCCCCCCGTTTTCTTCAGGCACCGGAGCAGCTCGGCCACGCCCCAGGCCTGGGCGATGCAGCCGCGCGGGGTGTAGGGATCTTCCGCGTCGAAGATCTCGCTGACGCTGCCGATGCAGGCGTCGCCGAGGTGCGCTTCGAGTCCTCGCAGCATCGCGCGCGCTTCTGCCTGGTCGTCCGGATGGACCTTCATCCAGGCGTCGATGAAGGGACCGATCAGCCAGCTCCAGACCGTCCCCTGATGGTAGGCCGCGTCGCGAGTGCGGAGGTCGCCGTGGTACGTCCGCTTGTAGTCGGGATGGGCGCGTGACAGCGACCGCAGTCCGTGCGGAGTGAGCAGTTCGTCGCGGACGACGTCGACGACCCGCTCCCAGCGCGCGCGGTCGAGCACCGGATGGTCGAGCGAGATGCTGAAGATCTGGTTCGGCCGGAGGGCAGCGTCGTCCCGGCCGTGCTCTCCGTCGACGACGTCGTACAGGTATTCGCCCGGGGCATACCAGAACCGCGCGTTGAACGATTGACGCAACGTCTCGGCATGCCTCTGCAGTTCGTTCGCGCGGACCGTGTTGCCGCCGTCGCGGAGCCACGCTTCGAGCAGCATCAGCGCGTTGTAGAACAGCGCGTTGATCTCGACCGCCTTTCCGCGCCGCGGCGTGACGACCCAGCCGTCGACCTTCGCGTCCATCCAGGTGAGCTGATATCCCTCGGCGCCCTGGCGCAGCAGGCCGTCGGCCGGGTCGACTGCGATGCCGAACCGCGTGCCGCGGAGATGGTGGTTCACGATGTCGTCGAGCACCGGCAGGAGGTGCCGCAGCATTCCGTCGTCCCCGGTCGCGTCGACGTACCGCTTCACCGCGTGGAAGAACCAAAGCGTCGCGTCCGCCGTGTGGTAGAGCCCTTCGTTCTCTCCCTCGGGGAACATGTTCGGGATCAGTCCGTCGCGAACGTGCGTCGCGAACGTCCGCAGGATGCTTGCCGCCTCGCGGTGCCGCCCTGTCGACAGCGTCAGCCCCTCGAGGCTGATCATCGTGTCGCGGCCCCAGTCGGTGAACCAGTGGTAGCCGGCGATGACGGTCCGCGGCTCCTCGCCGGCGGCCCGCGCGTGCATCAGGTCCGCGCGGCGCGATTCGGGAACGATGATGAACTGGTCTGCCGCCAGCGCGAGCTGCGCGTGCTGCGGCGCGGCTTCGGCGAGATCTGCGCGGGCGAGCAGGCGCTCCC
>JBAQWH010000679.1:0-4180 GCA_049298815.1 Thermoanaerobaculia bacterium
GTACGACTGGGCGCCGCTGGAGTTCACGCGTGCCGAGGCGCTGGACGCGCGGGCCGTCAGGGTGATCGCCGTCGGCGATTCGTACGCAGTGATCTGGCAGGACCGCGCGTCGCGTAGCACGCGGATCAGGCGCCTCGGCGCAATCCGCGACAGCTGGCACGACGTCGATGCGCTGACGTTGAGCGTCTCGTTCGATGCCGCGTTCGCGACCGACGGCGCCGACCTCCTGGTCTTCGACACCGTCCCGTGCCCGACCGCGGGCTCGGGTCAGTGCCTCGCAACGCGGAGGATTTCGTTCGGCGCGGCGCTGACGGCGGGAGAGCCGGTGATCATTGCCCGGGCCGAAGGGAGGCCACGCTTCGCGACTGCGTTCAACGGGTCGGAATTCCTCCTGGTCTGGAGCGAAACGAAAGGGGGAGAGGTGATCTGCACGTGTCCTCCGCCCGACGGCCGGGCCGTCGCGCTGCGCGTTCGGCGCGACGGGACCGCGATCGACCCCGACCCGCTGCTCCTCGCCGGATGGAAGCCGGGGGAGATCGTGCCGACTGTCGCATGGGATGGCGAGCGCTGGATCGCCGCGTGGATCGAGTTGCTACAGGTATTGGCCGTGCCGATCTCCCGCGAGGGGGCGATCCAAGGGACGGGCGCGCGTTCGGTCGTGCGCGAGAGCTCGTACCGCGACTTCGTCGACGAGGTCGTGCTGGCGCCGCGCAACGGAGGCGTCGTCCTCTTCTCGCGCCTGACGCACACCTCTTCAGAGTCTTCGACCAACAAAACGCTCGTGTGGGAGGCCGCGACGCTCGGCACGGGAAGGCCGCTCGAGGAGCTTGCGCTCGCGCCGCGGATGACGTTGCTGACCGCACGATCGAGCGCGAACACGTACTGGACGCTCGCCGCTGCCACGCGCGGCGACGAAGTGGTCATCGCGTTCGATGCTCCCGGCGACGCGGCGACCGGTTTCGCCCAGCGCGTCTTCAGCCGTATCTACGCTCAGTTGTCGCGCCTGAGAAGCGTGGCCCGCCGCTGATCGGCCGGCGAGCCACGCGATTTCAGATTGGAGCGAGCCACGGGATCCGAGCCCGCGACGCCGCCCCCTTCACTCTCTCCTCGTCGCGGTGAACGAGTAGACCGTCCTCCCCGTCTCGACCGGCGGGACGGTCATCGAGCGTCCGACGAGCGTGAACGTGCCGCTGAGGTTGGCCCCCGCCTGCGTGTACGAGCCGTCGAACCAGAGGACTGCGAACGTCCCTCCGGCGAGCGGCGTGTAGCCGTAGCGGACGCCGCGCGCCGTGAGGCTGCTGCCGGAGAAATTCATGAAGCTCTGCAGGTCCCACGTCGCGTCGCTGCTCGGCGCGCCAATGGCCATGTGATTCGCGGCGGTGGAGAGCCAGATCGAGCGCGCGCCGCTGAGCTCGACGAACTCGATGCGACCGCTCGCCGGGTTCGCCGTGATGCCGTCGATCAGCGTCTTCTCGTCCGCCAGAACGCTCGGCCAGGTGATCGAGCCGGTCGGTATCGCACTCAACGTGTTGATCGCGAAGGTCCCGCGGAACCATCCGATCTTCGCGATCGTCGAGCCGGTCACGAGCTTCGCTCCGCTGGCAATGTCGTAGAGCTCGACGCCGAGGGTGAACTGCCCTTCCGACGTGTAGGTGTGCTTGACCGTGTTGCTGCCGGTCACCGTCGTCTTCGCCGTGCCGTCGCCGAAGCTCCAGACGTATCGCGTCTTCGTTTCATCGATTCCAGCGAGGTGGACGCTGAAGTCGTACTCGCGCTGCGGCCGGCCCCAGTCGAACAGCGGCTCGGTGAACTGATCGCTGAGGAACGTGAGACCGGTCGCGAATCCTGCCCGCAGCTTGATCGCGACCGGGCTCGTCACGGACGGATTGACGAGGAACGCGAGCGCCTGCGGGGCGCGCCCCGCCTCTCCGTATGCGACCGAGCCTCCCCCTCCGGTCCCGCCGCCCTGCGAAGCGCTCGTCAGCAGCTTCTCCGCATCGCCCACCCAGACGAACGCGTCGGCGCCCGGCGTGTCGACGTCGAGCCACACCATCGGGATCATCCCGTCCGGGGCGGAGCTCACCGCGTTGAGAACAACCGCTGCCGAAGCTCCTGGTGGCAGCGTCGCGACCAGCCGCGAGCTGTTGCAGGGCGAGTCGGCCTTGCAGTCGGCCGACGGCGTGACCGACGGGAGACCGGCGGTCGTGGCGAAGCCATACCCGCTCGGCTCGTTCGAATCGAGCAGCGACAGATCGTCGTTCTTCACCGTCGCGAACATGTACTTCGTCAGTGCGGCGGCCAGGGTCCTCCTGTTGTCCTCGCCCAGGCCCGCTCCGAAGTCGCACTGCCAGGAGTCGCTCTCGAGCTTCGCTTTGAAGTTCTTGACGCCCGACGGGTCCTGCGCCTGGATGACGTTGAGGATCTGCGGGATCTGGAATCCGGAGCAGCTCATCTGCACCATCTTCCAGAACGCGAACCGGGCGTAGCCTCTCGTCCTCCCGTCGTTGGCGGAGTCGTCGCTCGCCGCGAGGCCGACGGCCATCAGTCGCGCCAACGGATTCGCTTCCTTCAGCGTGTAGGTGTTGAGCGCGTCGAAGATGTCGTCTTCGACCCAGCGCGCGAGCCCTTCGGTCAGCCACAGCGTCGCGGCCCCGCCTCCCAGGAGGTTCGACTTCCCCCCCTCGGTGGTGCGCGCCTGCGCGTGGTGGAAGTACTCGTGGACGGCCGTCCCCTGAATCGAGTTCCTCGCCTTCGGCGCGTTCGTGATGTGGAGGACCCGGTAGTCCTCGTGGTTGCGCCTTGTGACGAAGCCCAGCGCCTTCGGGGCGTCGGCGGGCATCGGTCCGATGTCGACTTCGAACGTCGCGTCGGAGCTCATCCCATAGCCGTCGAACGCCGCGCGTGCGGCCCCGAGCCAGCCCGTCAGATCGGCAAGCGTTGCTGCGGGCGTGAGGTGAAGGTCACCGAGGTTCTTGACGGTCGCAACGAAGCTCTTTCCGGTCTCGTAGCCGATCGTGCAGACCTGCTGGTTCGCATCGGTCGTTCCGTTTGCCAGCGCCTTCGCAGCGCAGCTCGACGTGACGGCCGTCGGGCCGATCGTCATCCGCATGAAGCTCTCCGCCGGCGGTGGCGACACCGGCGCTTCGATCCCGACGAACGACAGGTCTCCGAGTCCGGTGAGCTTGATCTGCGTCTTGCCACTCGAGAGAACGTTCAGGTCGTACCAGCTGCGGATCCAGAACTTCCCCTTGAACGAGTTGCCGCCATCCTCCTCATCCACTGCGGCGTCGGTGTGGACGTAGAGGCGGAGGTCCTTCGCGCTGCGGCCGCTCGGGAGCGCGCTGACGGGCAAGGTCACTGCGATCAGATCGCTCCCCGCCACGGATGGTGAGACGGTGAAGAAGTCTGAGAGCCGCGTCACGCCGGAAGGAATCGCGGGTGCCTGCGCGGCCGGAAGCGTCGAGACCGAGAATCCCGACGGAACGCTCTGCGGGAACGACCAGGCGAGGCCGCTCAGGTTGCCGGATTGCGTCACGGTCGCCGTCGTGCCGGAGATCGACACGCTCACCGAGCCGGACCCGGTGCCGCCTCCTCCCGGAGGCACCACCGACCGACGCTTGTTCGTCGACGTCTGCGGTGCGGTGATCGTGATCGTTCCGCTGCGCGTGCAGGTTCCCGTTCCCGCGGTCACGGTCAACGTCCAGTTGTACGAGCCGGGGCTCGCGTACGCATGCGACACGTTCTGCTGCGTCGAGCTCTGCCCGTCGCCGAACGTCCATCGATAGTCCGGATTGCCGCTGCAGCCGCTCGCGCTCGCAGTGGACTGAAAGTACGGCGTGCTCCCAGGCGTCGAGGCCGTTGGAACCGTGGCGGAACACGACACGGAACAGGACGAGCCCGAGCTCACCTGGATCAGCGTGTGGGCATAGGCGCGGGCGCCCGAGGAGTCGGTGACCCGCAGGCGCGCCCAGTACGCGCCGGTCGTCGTGTAGGTGAAACTGGCGTTCGGGCTCGACGACCCGTTCGAGCCTGCATCGCCGAACTGCCACTGGTAGGTTTCCGAGCCGCTGCTTCCGTACACGGAGGGCGTGAAGTTCACCGTCAGCGGCGGCGCGCCCGACGACGGGCTCGCGCTGATCGCGCAGCGGAGTGCCGCGGGCGGGTCGGTGCGGATCGTGAC
>JBAQWH010000680.1:0-14086 GCA_049298815.1 Thermoanaerobaculia bacterium
GTGCTTCCTGCGCGCCGGCCACGTCGCCGCGGGCGAGCTGGATGCGGCCCATCGTCGAGAGGAGACGCACGTCGTCGCGATTGCCGTCGAGCGCCGCCTGCACGACGCCCGCGGCGTTGTTGTAGTCCTTGTTCTCGAGGAGGGCGGTGACGAGCGACTCGACGAGCTCGACGTTCTTCGGGTCGATCTTCAGCGCCTTCTTGAAGACCTGCATCGCCTCGTCGAGCATCCCCCGCTTGAGCAGCAGGCGTCCGACGCGGTCGTACTCCTTGAGCGCGTCGGCGACCTGATTGTTCTGGGAGTAGAGGTCGGCGAGCTTGACGTGGACGTTGATCGAGTTCGGGTCGAGGTCCGAGATCTTCTTGTAGATCGTCAGCGCGTTGCCCGGCTCACCGTGCTTGATGTAGTAGTCGGCGAGGACCTGGTACTGGCTCTTGGCCTCCATCGCGAGGCCCTGCTTCGCGTAGAGGTCGGCGAGCTTCGCGTAGACGTCGAGCTTGGAGGGGTCGAGCTTGTTGATCTTCTTGAAGATCGCGATCGCCTTGAGGAAGAAGCCGTCCTTCCCGTAGTGATCGGCGATCTTCGAAAAGACCTTGACCGCCTCATCGGTCCGGTTGATCCGGACCCAGAGGTCACCAATGCGGTTCAGCGTGTTGACGTCATTGGGGTTGTCTTCGAGCAGCCGTTCGTATTCCTTGATCGCCGGCTCGATCTTCCCCTTCGCCACGAGCTTCTCGGCGTTGGCCAGGACTTTATCGCGTTGAACCGCCATGTTTTCTCAGGTCACGTCGAACAGCCGCCTGGGTTCCTCAACACCGTCGAACGATCTCCGATGGATCGGACACGGGCCGAAGAGCTTCAGAGCCGCCTGATGGGTCTCGGTTGCGTAGCCCCGATTGTGCTTGAAATCGTAAACGGGGTAGGCGTCATGATACGACTCCATCAACAGATCGCGATAGACCTTGGCGACGATCGACGCTGCGGCGATCGAGACGCTCCGCCGGTCGCCCTTGATCAGTGGAACCTGGGGGACCTCGAGATGCTCGAGCGTGACGGCGTCCAGCAGGAGGACATCGGGACGCAGCGCGAGATCCTCGATCGCCTGGAGCATGGCGAGTTTGCTCGCGCGGAGGATGTTGATCCTGTCGATCGTCGAAGCCTCGACCACTCCGATGCCGACGGCGCGGGCGCGCGACAGGACGAGACGGCAGACCGCGACGCGATCCTCGGCGTCCACGACCTTGGAATCATTCACGCCGAACAGGGTCGGCTCGGCGTCCAGGATGACGGCGGCCGCGACGACAGGGCCCGCAAGGCAGCCCCGGCCGACTTCGTCGCTCCCTGCAATACAGCGAAAACCAGAATCGCGGAGCTGACGCTCGAGCTGAGACATCTCAGCAACGCGCGCCAGTTCCGCGAACAGGCTGCCGACCAGTTTGCCGGAACGGTCGAGGCTAGCGGCGGCGCTCTTCGATGCGCGCCGCTTTGCCGCGGAGCTCGCGGAGGTAGTAGAGCTTTGCGCGACGGACCCGGCCATGGCGTTCCACCTCGATCTTGTCGATCGTCGGAGAGTAGAGAGGGAACATCCTCTCGACGCCGATCCCGCCGGAGACCTTGCGAACCGTGAACATCTGGCGCGCGCCGCCACCCTTACGCGAGATCACGATTCCCTGGAAGATCTGGATGCGCTCTTTGTCGCCTTCCTTGACCTTCACGTGGACCTTGATCGTGTCGCCGGGGCCGAAAGACGGAAGATCCGTCCGCGTGGTCTCGCGCGCCTCGACGAGTTTCATGATTTCTGCCATTTGACTGACTCCGTTATCTCGAAAAGCGAGCCCGTTAGGATCGCCGATCTTTCGTTTGGATGCAAGGGTTTGCGGCTCGTCCGGCGGCGAAAGACGCAATCCGACGGACGGAGGGGGACCGCAAGGCACACCCCGGCGCGCGCGATGAGAACCGCCCCGTCGCCGATTTCATTTCTCGATCCGCCCGAGAATCTGACGCGCCTCGTCGTCCAGCTCGGCCGTCTCCAGCAGGTCGGGACGCCGTTCCAGCGTCGCCCGGAGCGCCTGCTCCTTCCTCCAGCGCCGGATGTTCTCGTGATGCCCGGAGAGGAGGATGTCCGGGACCCGCAACCCGCGGAGCTCCTCCGGCCGGGTGTAGTGCGGGTAATCCAGCAGACCGCGGAAGAACGAGTCCTCCTCGACCGATCCCGCGTTCCCGACGACCCCTTCGATCAGTCGTCCCATCGCGTCCGCCATCAGCATCGCCGGGAGCTCCCCACCCGAGACGACGAAGTCGCCGACCGAGATCTCGTCCGGCTGCAGGATCTGGTGGACCCGGTGGTCGAAGCCTTCGTAACGGCCGCAGAGGAAGACGACCCACTGCCGGCCGGTCAGCTCGCGCGCCACCGGCTGGGAGAATTGCCGTCCCTGGGGCGAAGTGAGGACCACGTGCGGAGCCTGGCCGCCGTCGCCCCGGATCGCTTCGACGCAGCGGAGGACCGGTTCGCCGAGCATCACCATCCCGGGGCCGCCGCCGTATGCCTCGTCGTCCGTCGAACGGTGGCGGTCGGTCGCGTAGTCGCGGAGATCCCAGATCCGGACGTCCAGGAGGCCGGCCTTGATCCCGCGCGCAATCACGCCTTCCGCGAGGAGCGGCTCGAACATCCTGGGGAAGATGGTGATGAAGTCGACCCGAAGTTTCGGCTGCTGCGGCTCTTCCGGCGTCGCCACGGGTTCCCCGGCCGGGACAGAGCTCGTTGCCGCCACCCCTTTTTCGAGCGCGGCGTCGTCGGCGATGCTGGTGAGATCGTCGAGCCCGTCCGGGATCGCGACGTCGATCCGCTTCGCGGCGAGATCGATGGTCGTGCAGATGTCGGCTGCGAACGGCAGCTCGAACGTCCGCCCGTCCGGACGTCTGACCTCGAGGAGGATTCCGCCGCCACCTTCGTAGGCATCGGCGACGGTCCCGCGGGTCGTCCCGCCGGCATCGACGAGCGACATCCCGATCAGGTCGTGGAGGAAGTACTCCCCTTCCTCGAGCTCCCGCGCGTCGCTGGCCGGGATTTCCACCGTCCAGCCATGGAAGCGGCGAAGCTCCTCGGGCGATTCGATCCCGGCGAACTTCACGAGCGCGCGGCCGGAGTGAGGCCGGACGGTCTCGACCCTCGCCTGGAACGTCTCGGCCTCGTCGGGCGAAACCAGGGTGATCGCGTCGATCTCCTCGAACCGGTCGACCGAATCGGTCCAGATCTCGACGCTGGCCTCCCCACGGACGCCGTGGGGCTTGCGGAGGATGCCGATGGCGATGCGGTCGGTCATGACGAAGTTCCTCGGTTCCTCGGTCCCTGAGTCCCTCGGGTGCTGCGCGTGCGTTTGCACGAGGCGCGCACGAGGCCGCGAAGTTCCCCGAGGGACCGAGGAACTCAGGGACCGAGGAACTAGTCGACGATGTCGAGGTTGTAACGGCGGCGGGATCGCTGGCCGGCCGCCGCCAGGAGGGTGCGGATTGCCCGCGCGGTGCGGCCCTGGCGGCCGATCACCTTGCCGAGGTCATCGGGGGCGACCTCGAGCTCGATGAGCGTCGACTGCCCACGCTCATGCGCCTGCGTCTTCACCGCGCCGACGTCGTCGACGAGCGACTTCGCGAGGAACTCGACCAGCTCTTTCATCGATCGGTGGCCGGCCCGGAGGCCGGCGGAGTTACTTGACCTTCTTGAGCAGCGACTTGACGGTCGGCGAGAGCTGGGCGCCCTTGCTGACCCAGTAGTCGACGCGCTCGCGGTCGAGCTTCACGTCCGCAGGGTTCTTCTTCGGATCGTAGTGCCCGATCTGCTCCAGGGTGGCAGCCGACGGCGTCTTCAGCGAGTCCGAAACAACGATGCGGTAGAACGGAGCATGAGTAGCTCCACCGCGGCGCAAACGAATCTTCAGCATCTATGACCTCGTAGTTTTTTCCGCTTTCGCGTCCCATCCCGGCCGCCGGACCAGCTTCGGCTGACGGCGAGGGAGGAAAGCGCGCGAGGGCCGGTAATCCTACCGGAGCGGCCCCGTGAACCGCAACTCTATTGGAGGAATTCCGGTGGCAGACCCTTCATCATCTTGCCGAAACGCCTCGCACCAAAGCCTTTGGAGAACGTCTTCATCATCTTCTTCATCTGCAGGTACTGCTTCAGGAGACGGTTGATTTCCTGCACGGACGTGCCGGAGCCTTTCGCGATCCGCTTCTTTCGCGACCCGTTGATCATCTGCGGAAGCTCGCGCTCCTTGCGGGTCATCGAGTCGAGGATCGCCTGCATCCGGACGATCGCCTTCTCGTCGATGTCCTCTTCGTTGATCTTGCCGGCGCCCGGCAGCATGCTCACGAGCGACGAGAGCGGGCCCATCTTCTTGACCTGCTGGAGCTGCGAGCGGAGGTCCTCGAGCGTGAACTTGTCCTTCGAGACCCTATCGGCGAGCTTTGCCGCTTCCTTCCGGTCGATCTCGGACTCGACCTTCTCGATGAGCGAGAGGACGTCGCCCATGCCGAGGATCCGCTGGGCCATGCGGTCGGGATAGAAGACGTCGAGGTCTGCGTACTTCTCGCCGACGCCGACGAACTTGATCGGCCGGTTGACGACCGACTTGATCGAGAGGGCCGCGCCGCCGCGGGCGTCGCCGTCGAGCTTGGTCAGCACGATGCCGGTGACGCCGAGACGCTCGTCGAACTCCCGGGCCGACTTGACCGCGTCCTGGCCGGTCATCGCGTCGGCGACGAAGAGGATCTCGCTCGGCCGGGTGTCCCCCTTGATCGTCTGGAGCTCCTGCATGAGCTCGTCGTCGATGTGAAGGCGGCCGGCGGTGTCGAGGATGACGACGTCGTAGAGGAGGGTGCGCGCTTCCTTCAGCGCGTCCTGCGCGATCGCGACCGGGTTGCGGTTCTCACCGATCTCGAAGAACGGCACCTTGACGTTGTTCGCGACGATCCGCAGCTGGTCGATTGCGGCGGGACGGTAGACGTCGCAGGGGACGAGCAGCGGGCGCTTGCCTTTGGACTTGAGATGCAGGGCGAGCTTGCCGGACGTGGTCGTTTTACCGGAGCCCTGAAGGCCGGTCATCATCACGACCGAGGGCGAGCCGACCAGAGCGAGGCCGACCTCGTTGCCGCCGAGGAGGTTCTGCAGCTCGTCGCGGACGATCTTGGTGACCTGCTGGGCCGGCGAGAACGCCGTCAGGACGTCGCTGCCGAGGGCGCGCTCGCGCACCCGGGCCGTGAACTCCTTGACCGTTTTGAAGTGGACGTCCGCCTCGAGGAGGGCGATGCGGATCTCCTTGAGGGCGTTGTCGATGTGCCACTCGTTGAGGGTGGCCTCGCCGCGAAGGGTCTTGAAGACCCTGTCCATCTTGTCCTGCAGGTTGTCGAACATACCGGGGAACTAGAATGCCGGGCGATGCCGGACCATTCCTTCCTCGAGCTCAGGCGGCTGCCACCCGCGGCCGATCCGTTCGCGCAGCGTGTCACCCAGCTGCGCGAGGGGAACCGCCGCGGAGAGCACGTGCTCTACTGGGCACGATCCGCCCGCCGCGCGACCAACAACCTCGCGCTCGAGTTCGCGAAGACGCTCGGGCCGCGCGTCGTGATGGCCGAGTGGCTCGACGAGCCGCACCTGACGGAGAGGACCGAGGCGTTCATCCGGGCCGGTTCCGACGTGACGGCTGCCCGCGCCGACGTCGAGTACCTCTTCGAACCGCCGCACGAGGTGGTCGAGCGGGCCAGGTATGTCGTGACCGACGACTTTCCGACGTTGAGCACTCCCGCGTTCGTCACGCATCTCGTCGATCAGAACGGGGTCGTCCCGATGCGTGCGATGAAGAAGGAGCACTACGCGGCGAAGTTCTTCCGGGACAAGTTCTGGTCGTGCGCGGCGCCGCTTCCGCTGCTCACTCCGCCGACCGAGCCGCTCCGCATCGACGGCTACGCGGAGAGCCACAGCCGCTCTCTGCGATTCACGACCGGCCTTTCGCCGCGCCTGCACTTCGGCCACGTCGGCGTGCACGAAGTGCTCGCTGCGGTGCGCGACGCGCCGGACGACGACTACAACGCGTTCGTCGAACAGCTGGTCATCCGCCGCGAGCTCTCGTTCAACCTCTGCTTCTACAACCCACGCTACGCCTCGCTCGACGCCCTCCCCGAATGGGCGCGCACCACGCTCGACCGGCACCGCAGCGATCGCCGCAAGCCGGTCTACACGTTCGAGGAGCTCGCGGCCGCAGCGACGCACGACGAGGTCTGGAACCTCGCGCAGCGGCAGCTGCTGGTCACCGGAACCATGCACGGCTATCTCCGGATGCTCTGGGGAAAGAAGATCATCGAGTGGTCCGAGACTCCGGAGATGGCGCACGCCGCGATGATCCGGTTTCACGATGTCTACGCACTCGATGGCCGCGATCCGAACACCCACGCGGGCGTCCTCTGGTGCTTCGGCAAGCACGACCGTCCCTGGGCCCCCGAACGCCCGATCTTCGGCACGATCCGGTGGATGTCGAGCGCCCAGACCGCGAAGAAGGTGCGGCTGAAGGAGATCGAAGAGATCGTCGGGCGGGCGGAAGGGTGAGGGGATAGGACAATAGGACCAATAGGACCGATAGGACCAATAGGAACCCACCCGCCCCAATTCAGCCCGGGCGGCGGGTCCCATAGGTCCTATTGGTCCTATTGGTCCTATTGGTCCTATTGTCCTATCCCCTCCCTATCCCCCGGCACTCCCGTTGCTCTTTCGCCCTGCATGGGCAAGTACCTCACCGTCGCGAAAGAGACCTTCACCGAATTCGGCCAGGACAAGGCGCCGCGCCTCGGTGCCGCGCTCGCCTACTACACGATCTTCTCCCTCGGGCCGCTGCTGCTGATCGCGATCTCGATGGCTGGGATCTTCTTCGGCGAGGAGGCCGCGCAGGGGCGGATCTCCGATGAGCTCGGCAAGGTCTTCGGGCCGGAGATGGCGAAGGCGATGGAGCAGCTCGTCGAGGCGGCGCACAGGGAGAAGGCGGGGGTCATTGCGACCCTCATCGGCCTCGTCACCCTCCTCTTCGGTGCCTCCGGCGTGTTCGGTCAGCTCAAAGAGGCGATGAACACGATCTGGAACGTCGAGCCGAAAAGGAGCCCGGGCGTGATCGGCTTCGTCACGCAGCGGTTCCTTTCGATGTCGATGGTTCTCGGCGTCGGATTCCTGCTGCTCGTCGCCCTCGTCTTCGATGCGGGCATCTCCGCGATGGGCCACCGGTTCGAGCAGTTCGTCGGCGGCGAAGCGCTGATGCAGGCGATCCAGCTCGCCGTCTCGTTCGCGCTCATCACCGGTCTCTTCGCAGCGATCTTCAGAATCCTGCCGGACCTCGACATCACCTGGCGCGACGTCTGGGTCGGCGCGGGCCTCACGTCGCTGCTCTTCGTCATCGGCAAGTTTGCCCTCGGTCTCTACCTCGGGAAGGCGGCCGTGGGGTCGTCCTACGGCGCCGCCGGATCGCTCGTCGTCCTCCTCATCTGGGTCTACTGGTCGGCGCAGATCCTCTTCCTCGGAGCCGAGTTCACCCAGGTGTACGCGCGAAGCTACGGAAGCCTGAGAGGGGACACCTCGAAGCGCGACGCGCACGCCAGTGCGATCGCCGCGCTGCGCGGCTGAGTCGGCCAGCCCTTTCACCCCCCCCCGCCGCCCTCGACTATGCTTAAGCGGGCCGAATTCCTCCGGAGGTAGCCACCCTGATGACCAACCCCCTCGCACAACTATCCCAGGCAGGCCAGAGCGTCTGGTTTGACCAGATGGAGCGGAAGCTCGTCACGACCGGGAAACTGCAGCAGATGATCGACGAAGACGACCTGCGCGGTCTCACGTCGAACCCGACGATCTTCGAGAAGGCGATCGGCGGCAGCGAAGACTACGACGAGCAGCTGGCGACGCTCGCGTCGCAGAACCGCACGCGCGAAGAGATCTACGACGAGCTCGTGATCGAGGACATCGCGAGCGCAGCCGATATCTTCCGTCCGGTCTACGACCGCACGAACGGCCACGACGGCTATGTCAGCCTCGAGGTGTCGCCGCTGCTCGCGCGCGACACGGAGCGGACCGTTTCCGAGGCGAAGCGGCTGTTCGCGCGCGTGGGCAGGCCGAACGTGATGATCAAGATCCCGGCGACGGCGGAAGGCCTCCCGGCGATCGAAGAAGCGATCGCCAGCGGCATCAACGTCAACGTCACCCTGATCTTCTCGAACGAGGTGTACGCACGGGTCATGGAGGCCTACATCCGCGGCCTGGAGCGCCGCGCCGAGCAGGGGCTGCCGGTCGGTGACATCGCATCGGTGGCGAGCTTCTTCATCAGCCGCATCGACGCGCAGGCGGACAAGGAGATCGAGGCTCGGATCAAGGAGACCGGCGACAACGAGCTCGAGTCGCTGCTCGGTCAGGTGGCGATCGCGAACGCGAAGCTGGCGTACCAGGAGTGGAAGCGCGTCTTCGGCTCCGAACGGTTCCTGAAGCTGCGCGACAAGGGCGCCGCCGTGCAGCGTCCCCTCTGGGCGTCGACCGGCACGAAGAGCCCGAAGTACAGCGACGTGCTCTACATCGAGACGCTGATCGGTCCCGAGACGGTCAACACGGTGCCGCCTGCGACGTACGCCGCGTTCCGCGATCACGGCACCGTCGAGGCGACGCTCGAGCAGGACGTGGAAGGGGCCGGGCGGATCCTCGCGAAGTTCGAAGAGAAGGGCTTCAGCCTCGCCGCCATCACCCAGAAACTGGAGGCCGACGGCGTCCGCTCGTTCAAGGAGTCGTTCGACCAGCTTCTCGCTACGATCGAAGCGCGGCGCGATGCGGCGACGCGCCGGCTGCCGGAACGTCTGACTCCGCATCTCGGCGACTGCACGGCGTGCGTCGAGGCTGCCTCGCGGAAGCTCGAGAAGGAGAAGGTCATCTCGCGCATCTGGAGCCGCGACACGACCGTCTGGAAGAACGACGAGGCCGCGAAGAAGATCATCGCGAACTCCCTCGGCTGGCTCGGCGTCGCCGACGAGATGCAGCAGCACACCCATCGCCTGGTCGCGTTCGCGGAAGGAGTCCGGAAGGACTTCGATCACGTCGCGGTCCTCGGCATGGGAGGCTCGAGCCTCTGCTCGGAGGTGCTGCGGCGCGTCTTCGGGAAGCGCGAAGGCTTCCCCGAGTTGCTCGTCCTCGACTCGACCGTCCCCGAAGCGGTCCTCGCGCTCGAAGCGCACGTGGACCTCGCGCGCACGCTCTTCATCGTCGCTTCGAAGTCGGGGAACACGACCGAGCCGGTCATGTTCCATCGCTACTTCTACGACCGGGTCCGCTCGGTCAAGGGCGACCGCGCCGGCGAGAACTTCGTCGCGATCACCGACCCCGACACGCAGCTCGCGGCCGACGCGAAGAAGGACGGCTTTCGCCACACGTTCACGAACTGGTCCGACATCGGAGGGCGGTACTCGGCCCTTTCGTTCTTCGGGATGGTCCCGGCCGCGATCGCCGGCATCGACGTCGTCACGCTCATCGAGCGCGCTGCCCATGCCGCGCACGTGAGCATGCTTCCCGGCGTCCGTAAGAATCCGGCAGCGCTCCTCGGCACGATCATCGGAGAGCTCGCGAGCCAGGGTCACGACAAGCTGACGCTCATGACGCCTGCGCCGCTCGACACGCTCGGTCTCTGGATCGAGCAGCTCGTCGCGGAGAGCACCGGCAAGGAAGGGAAGGGGATCGTGCCGATCGCCGGCGAGCCGTTGCTCGAGCCGCGCGACTACGGCAACGACCGCCTGTTCGTCAGCATCCGGATGAAGGACTCCGGCGTGCCGGATCGGCTGCACGACCTGGCGGCAGCCGGGCATCCGGTGATCGACCTCGTGCTCGAGGACGCGCTGGACCTCGGCGAGATCTTCTTCGTCTGGGAGTTCGCGACTGCGGTCGCCGGCGCGCTGATGGGCGTGAACCCGTTCGACCAGCCCAACGTGCAGGAGTCGAAGGACAACACGAAGCTGCTGATCGAAGAGTTCAAGTCATCCGGAACGCTCTCGGCCGATGGTGGGACTCGGGCGGGCGTCGGCGACGCCGATGTGCTCGCGGCGCTGCTCGAACAGGTCGAGTCGGGCGACTACGTCGCGCTGACCCAGTACTTCGCGGAGTCGCATTCGCGCAACGAGCGGCTGGCCGCGGTGCGCGAGGCGATCTCGCGGACGTTCGGAGTCGCGACCACGAGCGGCTACGGGCCGCGGTTCCTCCACTCGACCGGTCAGCTGCACAAAGGCGGCGGCGACAACGGCGTGTTCATCCAGCTCACCGGCGGGCCGAAGCGCGACGTCGAGATTCAGGGCGAGGGGCTCTCGTTCGGCGTCCTCGCACGCGCGCAGGCGATCGGCGACTTCCAGGCGCTCGTCAGCCGCAACCGCCGCGCCGTGAGCATCGACCTCGGCGACGACGTCGAAGCCGGCCTCGATCAACTCCTGACGGCGGTGCGTGCCGCTGTCGCGGCGAAGTAAGAAGTAAGAAGTGTGAAGTGTGAAGTGTGAAGTGTGAAAGAGCCTGGCGCTCACGCGCGTGGGCTCTCCTATTCGGGCGGGCGGGTCCCATAGGTCCTATAGGTCCTATAGGTCCTATAGGTCCTATTGGTCCTATTGGTCCTATTGGTCCCATAGGTCCCATAGGTCCTATTGTCCCACCCCTACAGCTGCGGCTTGAACCATCCCGCGATCCGCTCCTTGAGGCGATCGAATGCGGGTCGGTCGAACCAGTGGCGGAGGGTGATCTCTTCGGAGCGCGCGAGGTCCTCGTAGAACATCTGCTCCATCTGCGCGGCGATCGACTCGTCGTGGACGTTGAGCGTCACCTCGTCGTTCAGGCGGAAGCTGCGGTTGTCGAAGTTCGACGACCCGACCGTCGTCCAGATCCCGTCGACCACCATCGTCTTCGCGTGCATCATCGTCGGCTGGTATTCGAAGATCCGGATTCCCCGGCGCAGGAGGTGCCCGTACATGAGGCGTCCCGCATGCCGCACGACCGGCATGTCGGTGAACTCGCCGGGCACGATGATGCGGACGTCGACGCCCCGGCGCACGGCTCCCTCGAATGCCCGGATCATGTCGCGGTCGGGGACGAAGTAGGCGTTCGAGATGTAGATCGACTTCGTCGCGCTCACGATCGAGATGACGAAGAGGAGCTTGATCGTCGAGCTCCCCTCCGACGGCGAGGACTTCACGACCTGGGTCACGTGCTCGCCGCTCTTCGGGACGACCGGGAAGTAGTCGAGGCCGGTGAGCAGCTCTCCGCGGCTCTTGACCCAGTTGTCCATGAACGCGAACTGCATCTGCGTCACCACCGGCCCCTCGACCCGCAGCATCGTGTCGCGCCAGTGGTCCCGTGCGTCCGCATCTCCGAGCCACTCGTCGGAGATCCCTACGCCGCCGGTGAAGCCGACCTTCCCGTCGATGATCAGGAGCTTGCGGTGCGTGCGGTGGTTGACGCGCGAGAGCGTGTACCAGCGGATCGGGTGATACCACTCGATGCTGATGCCGTTGCGGAGCAGGAAGTCGATGAGGTCGCCCGACATCGGCGCGGACCCCACGGCGTCGAGGACGATGTTCACCTTCACGCCCGCGCGCGCCCTCTCGGCCAGCGCCTCGGCGAACGTCCGGGCGATCTCGCCATCCCAGTAGATGTAGAACTCGAGGTTGATCGTATGCGTCGCCTGGCGGATCGCGTTGAGCATCGCCGGGAAGATCTGGACGCCGTTCCGGAGGATCTCGACGCGGTTGCCGTGCGACAGCGGCGCCCCGGTCAGCGCGTGCATCGTCTGCAGGAACGCGACGTCGCTGACCGAGAACTGATGCCGCATGTGGTAGCGCATCGGGATGCGCCGCCGGACGATCGGCAGCGAAGGTCTCCCGGGATAGCGCGGCTTCCGCCGTCTTCGGAAGAACAGGCTCACAGCCTCTGCCCGATCAGCCAGAGGATCAGCGCGAAGACCGCCCCAAGAATCACGAGCGACATCAGCAGAACGCCGCCGAAGACCAGAAACGTCACGCCGGCCATCTGTTTGTGCGTTCGCGGGGGGCGCGAGCGGTCGCGGTGCTTCTCGAGCAGCCGCATGTTCGCGACGTTCTCCTCGAACAGGAAATCGAACACGTCGCCGGCCACCGGCACCGATCCGAAGATGAGGTCCAGCGCGACGTTGAGCACCATCCGGAGGATGACTCTCATCGGGACGCGATGGCGGACCGCGCCGATGATGATCCAGGAGGAGAAGAGACCGCCGACGATGTCGCCGACGCCTGGAATCACGCCGAGAGCTGCGTCGACGCCGAACCGCCACTTCGTCCCCGGAACCTGGAACGCAGCATCCATGAGCCACGCGAATCGACGCAGCGCGACGAGGTCGGGCGGGAGCTTCTCGTCAGGCTCGATCACGTCCGGGATGTGAACCACCGGTTTCACCGGATCGCTGCCCGTCAGTCGTTTATCCGCCGGCATCGCCATCCCTCGTTCTCGCGATCCGTGGCGTATAGAGCTCGCGGACGAGCTGTCCGACCGACGTGCGGTTGAGCGCGGCCGCGGTCGAGCTGTTGAGCCTCGAGAAGAGCTCGCCCACCGCGGCCCGCTCGATGTCCGGGGCAACGCTCTCCGGTACGTCGCGACGCACGCCCTCGATCTGCGTGACCACTTCCTCGACGCTCATTCGGTCCGGGTCGAACGCCGGGACGTAGCCGACCCAGTCGCCGCCGGTCAGCGCCACGAACTTCGCATCCTCGAGCTTCTGCATGACGCGGAGCATCTGTGCATCGGTCGTTCCGAACTGCTCGGCGAGGCGATACGAGGACGGTGGGTCTTCCCGGCGATCGAACCGCCGCGCGATCTCGATGAGTGCGCGCAGGCCGTAGTAGAGATCGAACTGCGGCTCATCCTCGACCTGCTGCTCGGTCGCGCGCAGGAGGCCGAAGAAGTTCTGCCAGACGTAGCTGATCTCGACGCCGAGGAGGATGACCACCCACATCACCTCGATCGCGATGAGGAAGATGATCGCAAGCCCGACCGTGCCGTAGATCAGGTTGAGCCGGCCGCTCATCAGGTACGCAGCGTAGACCCCGAAGCCGTACCGCACGAGGGTGAAGAGCGTGGTGGTGACCGCGGCTCCAATGGCGGCCGAGGCGAAGCGTACCCGCGTCGACGGAACGAGCCAGAAGAGCATCGTGAAGCCGAGGAAGAGGACGAAGATCGGGACGAGCTTGAAGATCAGCTCGCCCTCGAAGATCACTCTGAGGTAGCGGTTGCCCTGTAGCGTGTTCGTCGTCGTGAACGACAGGCCCATCAGGAGCGGGCCCCAGAAGAAGAGCATCGTGAAGGCGATGATCTTCTGCCGGTAGCCGCGGGCGCTGTGCACCTTCCACGTCTGATTGATCGCCCCTTCGACCGCGAGGAACAGGCGGAAGGCGATCAGCATGAACACGGCGATGCCGATCGTCGACGCCGTCGCCGCATTCTCGGTGAATCGCGCCAGGTGGTAGCTCAACTGCGGCGACTGGTAGGGAAGGACCGCGTTGAGGATCGTGTCGATCTGCGTCTTGAAGCCGGGGAAAAGTCGCGTGAAGTACTGCTGCAGCACGTACGTGAACGCGACGAACAGCGGGATCAACGACAACAGCGTGGTGTACGCGAGCGACGCGGCCCGCGACGTCCCCTCGATGTTCCAGAACTCGCGGATCACCTCCCGTAGAAAGAGGAAGAACTGGACGACGAGCGCTCGGACGCGCTTGTGACCGGATCCGTGCCGCCGGTAGACCAGAGCGGCCGGGTCGGTGAGCCACGACCAGACGAGGTGCCGGACGAACAGGAGTTTGCCGTACCACCTCTGGCGCCAGCCTGGAGGTCTGGGATTCGGGTCGTCGGCCATCGTTGCCGACTATCTTCGCAATAAACGGACCCGGCCGTTGAAGAAGAGTGAACTGCCTCAGGGGGCGGATGCGGCGAGGGCAGGGGGTGGACGCGGCGAAGCGGTGGGTGGACGCGGCGAAGCGGTGGGTGGACGCGGCGAAGCGGTGGGTGGACGCGGCGAAGCGG
>JBAQWH010000681.1:0-4467 GCA_049298815.1 Thermoanaerobaculia bacterium
CGCCGCGAGGTTGCGCGAAGTGGTGGACGATCCGGACCCGGGCCCGATTCTCGGCCGCCCGTTCCGCGGCGAGGTCGACGATGTCGCGCGGAGCATCGAGCGGCTCCATGCGGCGGCGATGCACGAGAAGGCTCTCAGCTCGGAACACCGCGTGGCCATGAACCAGATCGTCGACTCCTTCGGCGAGGGACTCATCGCGATCAGCCCGAATGGCCGCATCGTCTTCGCCAACCGGCGCGTCGCAGAGATCGTCGGCAGCCCGGTCGAACTGGTGGGGCGGTCCATCCTCGAGGTCATCAGGAAGCCGTCGATTCCCGGAGCGCTGAGCCGGGCGCTGGGCGGCGAATCGTGTACCGAGCGCGTCGCCATCGAAGGAGTGACGTCGGAGCGCCGCGTCGAGATCCGGTTCTTTCCGGTCGCCGCCTCGGCGGAGATCGCGGCGGTCGCCCTGCTGATCGACGTCACCACCGTCGAGCGCCTGCAGCGGATGCGCACCGACTTCCTCGACGACTTCTCGCACGAGGTAAGGACCCCGCTCGCCGGCCTCCGGTCAGCCGCCGAGACGCTCCAGCACGGAGGCCTGCGTCGCGAGGACGAGAGCCAGCTTCGCAATGTCGTCTTCCGGCAGATCGCCCGCATCGAACGGCTCGTGACCGACCTCTCGGACCTCAACCAGATCGAGTCGGGCCGCATCGAGCTCAGGCGGGAACACGTCTCGCTCCATGACCTTCTGGGTGGCCTCTGCGAGGACGTGCGCGAGCGGGCCGGCCCTCCGGCCGCGCAGTTGATGCTCAGGGACGGCGACGCGACCGCCGACGTCGATCCCGCACGTGTCACGCAGATCTTCTCGAACCTCCTCGACAACGCCATCAAGCACGGAGGGGGTCGGGGTGAGATCCTCGTCGCGGTGACGCGCGAGAACGGCGAGGCGGTCGTCTGCGTGTCGGATTCGGGTGACGGCATCCCTCCCGCCGAGCTCGACCGCATCTTCAACCGGTTCTACCGCGTCGACCGAAGCCGGTCCCAGGCCATCCCCGGCTCGGGGCTCGGTCTCGCGATCGCAAAGCACCTGACGCTGCTGCACGGCGGGGCGATCCGCGCCTACAACCGCGAGAGCGGTGGCGCGACGTTCGAAGTGCGCCTGCCGGCGGTGTAGACAGGGGGTTCCTCGGTTCCTCGGGGAGCGAGGGCCTGATCCTCCGAGGGACTCAGGGACCGAGGGACCGAGGACCCCGCGACTCGCGGCCCCCTCCGCTCCCTAGAATTTTTCCCCTATACTCCCCGTTTCCAGTCTGCCAGATCCAATAGCCTCGAGAGGTAAGTTCATGAAACCAGAGATCCATCCGAAGTATCAGCAGGTCAATGTCCACTGCGCGTGCGGGGAAGGCTGGACCACCGGCTCGACCAAGAAAGAGCTCCGCGTGGAGATCTGCTCCAAGTGCCACCCGTTCTTCACCGGCAAGCAGAAGCTCGTCGACACGGCCGGCCGGATCGACCGCTTCCAGCGCAAGTACGGGACGGGACCGACGAAGGGAACGAAGTAAGTGTTTCTCCGCTCCGTCTGGCGTGGCTCGGCGAGGATGGCCGTTGGCGCATTCAATGCGTTCACGAACGGCCTCACCTCGTCGATGCCGGCCCCCGGAGACAAGAACGTCGACATGCTCATCGGTGGCCAGGCGGTCATCGAGGGCGTGATGATGCGGGGACTCACCGGGTACTCGATCGCCGTCCGGCAGCCGGACGGCGGGATCGCGATCCGCAAGGACAAGCTGGTCGCGATCACGCAGAAGTACCCGTTCCTCAAGACGCCCGTGCTACGCGGCTCCGTCGTCCTGATCCAGTCGTTGATCCTCGGCATCCAGGCGCTCAACTACTCGGCGAGCGTCTCGTCCGCCGGTGAGGATGGCGAGCCGGACATGTCGAACTGGGCGATTGCCGGATCGATGATTACGGCGCTGCTCCTCGGGGTCGGCCTCTTCATCCTCGCGCCGCTCGGCCTGACGAACCTCATCCGGCACTACCTCCTGCCCGAGATGGGGAACTTCGCGTACAACTTCATCGACGGCGTGATCCGCGCGGTCTTCTTCTTCGTCTACGTCGCCTCGATCTCGCTCATGGAGGAGATCCGCCGCGTGTTCCAGTACCACGGTGCGGAGCACAAGACGGTCTACACGTTCGAGGCGAACGAGGAGCTGACGGTCGAGAACGCGAGAAAGAAGTCGACGCTGCACCCGCGGTGCGGCACGAGCTTCCTCATGTTCGTCATGGCGATCTCGATCCTGGTCTTCTCGCTGATCCCGTCGACCGCGCACTTCGCGATCAAGTTCGGATCGCGCCTCGTGCTGCTCCCGCTGATCGCCGGCCTCGCCTACGAAGTCATCCGCTTCTCGGCGCGCCATCTCAAGAACCCGGTCTGCAAGCTCCTGATCCAGCCCGGCCTCTGGCTGCAGCGGATCACGACCCGCGAGCCGGACGACAGGCAGCTCGAGATCGCGATCGTCGCACTCAAGGAAGCGCTGATGTACGACCTGGTCGAGGAGAAACAGCCCGCCGTTGCTTAGCTGAACAGCTGTCCATCTATTGTGGGAAGGCGCGAGCTGCGTCTTCCCATTTTTTGTGCCGCCGCCGACCCGCGGCAGATTCACCGGTGAAACGATGCACGAGAAACTGCAAGAGATCGAGAAACGCTACGAGGAGCTCCAGCAGAAGATCGGCGACCCGACAGTCGCGACCGACGTGGCCGCCTTTCGCGAAGCGATGAAGGCGATCGCCGAGATCGAGGACGTCGTCGCCAAGTTCCGCGAGCTCCGCGACGTCCAGCGAGCGCTCGGCGATACCCGCGAGATGCTTCAGACCCTCAAGGGTGAGGACGACCTGCGCGAGATGGCGGAGCTCGAGCTCGCCGAGCTCGAGGCGAAAGCGCCTCAGATCGAGGCCGAGATCCGCGTCCTCCTTCAGCCGAAGGACCCGAACGACGACAAGAACGTCTTCGTCGAGATCCGCGCCGGCACCGGCGGCGACGAAGCCTCCCTCTTCGCTGCCGAGATCATGCGGATGTACATCCGTTACGCCGAGACGAAACGCTGGAAGGTCGACATGACCGACGCGAACTACTCCTCGGTGAACGGCGTCAAGGACGCTACCCTCGAGATCCAGGGAAACAAGGTCTACTCGCGGCTCAAATTCGAGTCGGGCGTGCACCGCGTCCAGCGCGTTCCCGCCACGGAGACGCAGGGGCGGATCCACACCTCGGCGATCACCGTCGCCGTCCTTCCCGAAGTCGAGGACATCGACATCCAGGTCAGCGAGAAGGACCTCCGGATCGACACCTTCTGCTCTTCGGGACCGGGTGGACAGTCGGTCAACACGACGTACTCCGCCGTGCGCATGACGCACATCCCGAGCGGCGTCGTCGTCTCCTGCCAGGACGAGAAGTCGCAGATCAAGAACCGCGCGAAGGCGCTCAAGGTCCTCAAGGCCCGGCTCTACGACATCGAACAGCAGAAGCGCGAGGCCGAGCTGTCGGCGACGCGAAAAGGGATGATCGGATCGGGCGATCGCTCAGAGAAGATCCGCACGTACAACTTCCCGCAGGACCGCGTGACCGACCACCGCGTCGGCGTCACCGTCCACAACCTCCCCAACGTCATGAACGGCGACCTCGACGTGATCATCGACCCGCTGCTCTCCCACTTTCAGGCAGAGAAGCTGCGCGAGGCCGTCGAATCGAAGTAAGAGGTATGAAGTATGAAGTATGAAAACTAGTTGTGTTAATTGAACTTTTCATACTTCTTCCTTCTTACTTCATACTTCGGCCCGGGGGTTGCCGATGCCTAAAGCTCTGCGAAACGTGCTTGCCGTCCTTGCCGGAATCGTGATCGGCAGCCTCGTCAACATGGCGCTCATCACGTTGAGCCCGTCGCTCATCCCTTTGCCTGCCGGGGTGGATGTCAACGACGCGGAGAGCCTGAGTAAGGGCATCCACCTCTTCGAGCCGCGGCATTTCCTCATGCCGTTCCTGGCGCACGCGCTCGGCACGCTCGCCGGCGCGCTCGTCGCGTACCTGCTCGCCGCTAGCTACAAGACGCAGATGGCGTACGTGATCGGCGTCTTCTTTCTCTGTGGCGGCGTGGCTGCGAGCTTCATGATCCCCGCCCCACCCTGGTTCATCGCGCTCGATCTCCTGGGCGCCTACCTGCCGATGGCCTGGCTGGGCGTTCAGGCCGGTTCCCGCCTCCGACCCGCGAGCGCCGGCCCGCGGGAACGAGTGGCCTGACCTCATCGATCGGGCTCCGCTGCACCGTCGAGCGTTAGAAACAGAACGGGCGACCCTCGCGGGTCGCCCGTTCTCGATGTGCGTGGATTTGGATTACAGCGAGGCGGCTGCGGCCGGCTTGATCGTGCCGGTCAGCGGGACGGTGACGACCGGCTTGACCTTGTCGGTCGTGTGGATCGTGACGCTGCCGC
>JBAQWH010000682.1:0-6788 GCA_049298815.1 Thermoanaerobaculia bacterium
GCCCTGATCCTCGCGGACGAGCCGACCGGCGACCTCGATCGCAAGACCGGCGACGGCATCCTCGACCTCCTGCAGGCGCTCAACCGCGAGCACGGGAAGACGATCGTGATGGTGACGCACGACCCGCACGCCGCCGCGCGCGCTTCGCATCAGCTGCATCTCCTCGACGGCCAGCTCACCGCCGAGGACGCGGCGTAACGACGAGGCATCGACGCCATGCGCTACGCAATGCTCGTCCTTTCGAACTTCAAGCGGCACAAGGTCCGGCTGGTGCTGACGATCCTGTCGATCGTCGTCGCCTTCATCCTGTTCGGCTATCTCGCCGCGATCCGGAAGTCGTTCGAGATGGGGGTCGACGTGGCGGGAGCGGACCGCCTGGTCGTCCGGCACCGGGTCTCGATCATCCAGCTCCTTCCCGCCGACTACGAGCGCGACATCGAGAAGATCCCGAACGTCTCCGACGCCACGCATGCGACCTGGTTCGGCGGGATCTACAAGGACCCGAAGAACTTCTTCGCGCAGATGGCGGTGAAGCCGGACGAATGGCTGGAGATGTTCCCCGAGTACGTCCTCGAGCCGGAGGAGCGGGAGGCGTGGATGCGGACTCGCACCGGCGTGATCGCGGGTCGGAAGATCGCGGACCGCTTCGGCTGGAAGGTCGGCGACCGGATCGCGCTGCAGCCGACGATCTGGCGCGCGAAGGACCGCGGCGGATGGACGTTCGATCTCGTCGGCATCTACGAAGGCGCAAAGAGCGAGACCGACGTCACGCAGCTCTTCTTCCGGCACGACTATTTCGACGAGAACCGCGCGTTTGCACAGGGGCTGGTGGGCTGGTACCACATCCGTGTCGCGGACCCGAAGCATGCGGACGACGTGGCAGCGAAGATCGACGCGACGTTCGCGAACTCCCCCGCCGAGACGAAGACCGAGACCGAGGGGGCCTTCATGAAGGCGTTCGCGGACCAGGTCGGGAACATCGGCGCCATCGTGACGGCGATCCTCGGCGCGGTGTTTTTCACGATCCTGCTCGTGGTGGGAAACACCATGGCGCAGTCGGTGCGCGAGCGGATGAGCGAGCTCGGGGTGCTGAAAGCCGTCGGGTTCACCGACACGGCGGTGCTCGGGCTGGTGCTCGCCGAGTCGCTCGCGATCTCGATCGTCGGAGGCGGCATCGGCATCCTGCTCGGCTGGCTCGCAGTGGGAGCGGGCGACCCGACCAACGGCGCGCTCCAGGTCTTTTTCTATCCCCCCGAGGACCTCGTTCTGGCGATCGTGCTCGCGCTCGCCCTCGGCCTCGTGAGCGGAGCGATCCCGGCGTTTCAGGCAATGCGGCTCAACGCCGTCGAAGCGCTGAGGAGGGAGTGATGCAGAACTGGTTCGGGCAGGTCGTCGCGCTGTTCAGCTTCAACATCCGGACGCTTCCCTCGCGGCTCGGCTCGGCTGGCGCCGCCGTCTTCGGCATCGCCGGCGTCGTCGCGGTCCTCGTCGGCGTCCTCTCGATCGGCGAAGGCTTCGAGCGGGCGATGACCGTGGCGGGCTCCGAGGACACCGCCGTGGTGCTGCGCGCCGGGTCGGATTCCGAAATGACCAGCATCCTCGGCCGCACGGAAGCGCGCATCATCGAGAGCGCGCCGGGCGTGGCGAAAAAAGACGGCAAGGCGCTCGTCTCCCCTGAGCTTTTCGTGATCGTCAACCTCCCGAAGCGCTCCACCGGAACGGACGCCAACGTGCCGCTCCGCGGCGTCGAAGAGCCTGCGATCCATGTCCGCGAGGGGCTTCGGATCGTCGAAGGGCGGATGTTCCAGCGCGGGCGGAACGAGGTCATCGCCGGACGCGGAGCGCAGATATCGTTCGCCGGAATCGACGTCGGGAACGAGCTGCGCCTCGGGCAGACCCGCTGGACCGTCGTCGGGATCTTCGAGGAAGACGGCGGGCTGGCGGAGTCGGAGATGTGGGGCGACGTCGCGGTGATCGGGCCTGCGTATCAGCGCGGCACGAGCTACCAGACGGTGATCGCCAAGCTCGCTTCGCCGGGCAGCTTCAACACGTTCAAGGACGCTCTGACGGCCGATCCGCGTCTGAACGTGAAGGTCGTCCGCGAGACCGAGTACTACGCCGAGCAGTCGCGCCTGATCGTCATGATCGTCACCGGCCTCGCGACCATCGTCTCCCTGCTCATGGGAGCAGGCGCCGTCTTCGGCGCGCTCAACACGATGTACACCGCAGTGGCCGCCCGCTCGCGAGAGATCGCCACGCTCGAGGCGCTCGGCTTCGGCCGCTCGCCGGTCGTCCTGTCGGTCGTCCTCGAATCGCTGCTCCTCGCCGCGATCGGTGGACTCCTCGGGGCCGTCGGCGCCTGGCTCGCCTTCGACGGCTACCGCGCCGCCACCATGAACTGGCAGAGCTTCAGCCAGGTGGCCTTTGCGTTCGACGTCAGCCCGGCGCTGCTGGGGCGCGGGATCTTCTACGCCCTCGTGATCGGCGCGATCGGAGGCCTCCTCCCCGCAATCCGTGCGGTGAGGACGCCGGTCAGCGTCGCGCTTCGCGAGCCGTGACGCCCGTTCACTTCCTTATCTCCACACGTCAGTCTGTTATGTCGGAGTAGCCTCCGGTGCCGTATCATTTCGGCTAGTACTCCTGACATCAAAGTGACGCCGTGCGGACTGCAATGTCCTCCTGGGATGAGCTCCAGCATCTCGAAGTCGACGGGTACCGCCTGGCTTACCGGCGCGGTGGAAGCGGCGCGCCTGTGGTGCTGGTGCACGGCGTCACGACGTCCTCGTTCATCTGGCGCAGGGTCTTCCCGCTCCTGACACCGCGGTACGACGTGCTCGCGGTCGACCTCCTCGGATGCGGCCGGTCCGACAAGCCGCCAGCGGCCGATCTTTCGGTCCGCGCGCAAACCTCACTTCTCCAGAACTTTCTGAGCCGTCTCGATCTCGGCCCGGTGCACCTCGTCGGGCACGATGTAGGCGGTGCGATCGCGCAGCTTCTGGCGGTCCGGTCCCCGTCGCAGCTGGCCAGCGTCGCGGTGGTCAATACGGTCGGTTACGACTACTGGCCGGTTCAGCCGATCGTCACGTTGCGGACGCCGGTCGTGCGGCAGATCGCGATGGCGACGCTGGATCTCGGGATGTTGAAAGTGATCGTGCGGCGGGGGCTGAATCACAAGGACCGGGCGACCGCGGAGCTCCTGGGGCACTTCCACGAAGAGATCGGCGCGGACGCCTCGCGAAAGCCGTTTCTCCAATTCCTTCGCTCGCTCAACAACAGGGACCTGATGGACATCGTCCCTGAACTCCCGAAGATCAAGCTGCCCTTCCTGATCGTGCGAGGCGACGGCGACGTCTACCTGAGCCCGGAGATCAGCCGGCGGCTGCACCACGACATCGAGGGAAGTAAACTCGTCCACATCGAGACCGCCGGCCATTTCGTGCAGGAGGACGAGCCGGAGCTTCTCGCGCAGGCACTGACCGATCATTTCGGAAACCGTTCGGATGGCTGAACCGCAAGACGATCGCCTGAGGGCGCTGCAGACGAGGCTGGACCACGCTCTGGCCGAGAACGACCTGCTCGCCGAGCAGGCCGAGGACATCCTCCTGCTCGGGCGTGTCGCCGAGGCGCTGCTCGAGCCGGTCGACGAGCCGACGCTCGTCAGCACGTTCCTCGAGAGGGTCTCGATCCTCAAGGACCTCCCCTACTGCGCGCTGTTCGAGCTGCAGAAGGACGCCTGCGTCCTGCGGTCCGAATATCCGGCGTTCGGCCGGGCCGGACAGATCGGCGCGCAGCTGAGGATCGCGAGGGAGGCGGTCGGTCGCGACGCCGGGACGATCCTCGACCCTGCCCTCCTGACGTTCAGCAGCAACGGGTTCGTCCCCTCCGCCGTCATGGCGGTACCGTTCGAGGTGTCCGGGCGGGCCCCTTCGGCGCTCGTCTTCGCCGACGACCGGCGTGGGCCGGAATCCATCCGTCCGCTGGGACCGGTGCTGCATGAAATGGCGCGTCTGGTCTGCAGCCGCCTCGAAAACCTGGTGCTGCAGAGCCAGCTCGAGGCGATCAACGTCGACCTCGAGCGAAAGGTCGCCGAGCGGACGGCTGCGCTCGAGCAGGCCAACCGCTCGCTCGAAGCCGAGATCGACGAGCACCGCCGGGCGCAGGTCGTCCTGCGGCAGGCCGCGGCGGCGTTCGAGCACACGAGCGAAGGTGTCGTCATCACCGACGCCACCGAGACCATCCTCACGGTCAACCGGGCCTTCTCGAAGGTCACCGGATACGAGGCCGAGGAGGTGATCGGCAAGACGCCGCGCATGCTGCAGTCGGGCCGGCACGACCGCGCGTTCTACAACGCCATGTGGATTGCAATCCGCGAGGACGGTCACTGGCAGGGCGAGATCTGGAACCGCAGGAAAGACGGCTCGATCTATCCCGAGCTTCTCAACGTCACGGCGGTGAGGGACGAAGCCGGCGAGATCACGAACTACGTCGCCGTCTTCTCCGACATCACGATGATGAAGGAGTCGGAGGCGCGCTTCGACTACCTGGCGCACTACGACGCGTTGACGGACCTCCCGAACCGCCTCCTGTTCCTCGCCCGTTTCAACAACGCCGCCGAACACGCGCGAAAGAGCGGCGACCGGCTCGGCCTCATGATCGTCGGGATCGACGGCTTCAAGGTGCTCAACGAGACGCTCGGCCTGGCGGTCGGCGACGAACTGCTGAGGGGTCTGGCCAGACTCCTCCGCGAATCGGTCTCCGAGCGGGACACGGTCGCGCGCCTCGCCGGCGACGAGTTCATCATCCTGCTCAGCGACGTCGCCGACTCGGAGGGCGCGGGGTACGCCGCGTCGAGAATCCTGGGCGCTCTCCAGCGGCCGTTCCACGTCGAGGGACGCGAGCTCTTCCTCACCTGCTCGGCCGGCCTGAGCATGTTCCCCGACGACGGCGACGATCTCGCCACCCTGCAGCGGAACGCCCACGTCGCGTTCCACAACGCGAAGGAGTCGGGGAGAAACACCTTCCAGTTCTGCACTCCACTGATGCGGGCGGGAGCCGAGGAGCGGTTCGCCCTCGAGACCGACCTCCGGCGCGCCGTGCACCGGAAGGAGTTCGTCCTCCATTTCCAGCCGCAGTTCTCGCTGACCACCGGAGCGATCGTCGGCGTGGAGGCGCTCGCCCGCTGGCAGCACCCCGAGCGCGGACTCCTTCACCCGAAGTCGTTCATCGCCGTCGCCGAGGAGACCGGGGTCATCGAGGATCTCGGCACGTGGGCGCTGAAGGAGGCGTGCACGCACGCCATGAAGTGGCGCGAGGCCGGAGTGCCACCGTTCAGGATGGCGGTCAACCTTTCCCCGCGCGAGATCATCCGGCCTGCGCTCGTCACGGCGGTGGCGCGCGCCCTCTCCGAGTCGGGGCTCGAACCGGAGCTGCTCGAGCTCGAGATCACCGAGAGCTCCCTCATGGCGGAGCCCGAGCAGGCGCTCCGGTCCCTGCGTTCGCTCAAGGCGCTCGGCGTCCGGCTGGCGATCGACGACTTCGGCACCGGCTATTCGTCGCTCAGCTACCTGAAGGTCCTGCCGGTCGACAACCTCAAGATCGACCAGTCGTTCGTACGTGACATCGCGCAGCACGGAGCGGACGAGGCGATTGCACGCGCGATCATCATGCTGGGTCACGGCCTGAGCCTCCGCGTGATCGCCGAAGGGGTCGAGACGGTGGAGCAGGCCGACTTCCTCCGCGAGCATCTGTGCGACGAGGTGCAGGGGTACTACTACGCGATGCCGCTCGCGGCGCCACAGATGCTCGAGTTCCTCCGCCGCGCCAGCAAAGCGGCCGGCTGATTCTTCAGCCCCGCGGGGTCGCCGCCGCCGACCGATGAACTAACATACCGGGCGCAAGAAAGAGGAGGGGGTTCATGGCACGTCCGAAGATCAAGCGGATTGCGATCTCGACGGGAGGAGGCGATGCGCCGGGCCTGAACGCCGTCATTCGCGCCGCCGTTCTCTCCGCGCTGAACCGTGGCTGGCAGGTCGTCGGGATCCGGGATGGATACAACGGCCTCCTCCTCCCCGAGCAGTACGTCGGCGGCGGGCTGATTCCGCTGACGCGCGATACGGTGCGCGGGATCACGCCGCTCGGCGGCACGATCCTCGGCACGACGAACCGGGGCAACCCGATGAAGTTCCCCATCAAGAACCCGGACGGCACCGTGACCGAGGTCGACCGCACCGACGAGCTCGTGAAGGCCTTCGGGCTCCACCAGATCGACGCGCTGATCTCGATCGGCGGCGACGGCTCGCTCGGCATCGCCTCGGTCCTCGCGAAGAAGGGGCTGCGGGTGATCGGCGTCCCGAAGACGATCGACAACGACCTGGAAGGGACCGTCATCACGTTCGGCTTCGACACGGCCCTCTCGTTCGCCACCGAGTCGATCGACCGCCTCCACTCGACCGCCGACGCGCATCGCCGCGTGATGGTCGTCGAGGTGATGGGACGGTATGCAGGGTGGATCGCGATCGAGTCCGGCATCTGCGCGAGCGCCGACGTCGTCCTCATCCCCGAGATCCCCTACGACCTCCAGATCGTCGCTGCAAAGATCGACGCGGTAGAACGCGAAGGGCAGAAACACGCCATCATCGTCGTCGCCGAAGGGGCGAAGGCGAAGGGCGGCACGGTAGCGGTGGTCAAGGAGCGCGAGGCTGGCGTCGTCGAGCGCCTCGGCGGCATCGGCGAGCGGGTCACCGCGGCGATCGAGGAACTGACCGGGCGCGAAGCGCGCTGCGTCGTCC
>JBAQWH010000683.1:0-4077 GCA_049298815.1 Thermoanaerobaculia bacterium
TTCACACTTCACACTTCACACTTCTTTCCTCACTCCCGTTCCAGCACCATCGCCGCTCCCATCCCTCCGGCGGCGCAGACGGTGACCAGTCCGTACTGCTGGCCGGTACGCTGCAGCTCGTTGCAGACCGTCGTGACGATGCGGGCTCCGGTGGCACCGAAGGGGTGGCCCAGTGCGATCGAGCCGCCGGTGCGATTGATCTTTTCGGGGTCGATGTCGCCGACCGGCTGGCTCCGCCCGAGCTTCTCCTGCGCGATCCTCTTCGACCCCATCCACTGGATGTTCGAAAGGACCTGGGCGGCGAAGGCCTCGTGCATCTCGATGACCCCGATGTCGGCGAGGGTGAGGCCCGCGCGCTCGAGTGCAATCGGGAGCGCGAAGACCGGACCCTGCAGCAGCTGGTCGAACGGGTCGAGCGCCGCGTAGGCATAGCTCCGGAGGTAGCCGATCGGCCGTAGGCCCAGGGCCTTCGCTTTTTCCTCGGACATGAGCAGCACGGCGGCCGCGCCGTCCGTCAACGACGATGCATTGCCGGCGGTGATCGTGCCGTGTTTGCGGTCGAACACGGGGCGGAGTTTGGCGAGTGCTTCGAGCGTCGTGTCGCCGCGCACGAGGTTGTCGGTCTCGACGGCGTCGTCGAACGCCGGTGGGACGAGCACGGTCATCACCTCGTCGCCGAACCGCCCGCTTGCGATCGCTTCGGCTGCGCGATGGTGGCTCTGATGCGCAAAGCGGTCCTGCGCTTCGCGCGAGATCCCGTTCTCCTTTGCCATTTTCTCGGCCGACTCACCCATCGTGAGGCCGGTCGTCGACTCTGCGAGCGCAGGGGCGTCGGGGACGAGGTCCCTCGGCCGGATCTTCGAGAACGATCCGAGCTTGCCGCCGATCCTCTTCTGCTTGCTGGCGCCGACCAGCGCCTCGGCGAAGTTCTTCGAGAAGAGGATCGGGATGTCCGAGAGCGACTCGGCGCCGCCTGCGATGACCGTGTCGGCGTACCCGCGGAAGATCATGTCCGAGGCAGCGGTGATTGCCTGGTTCGCCGACGCGCACGCCTTGCCGACCGTGTACCCAGGAATGCTGCGGGGGAGGCCGGTGCCGAGCACGATCTCCCGCGCGATGTTCGGGGCCTTCACCGAGGGGATGACGTTGCCGAACACGATCTCCTGCACCGTGGCGGGGTCGATCCCGGATCGCTGGATGAGCTCCGTCACGACGATCTTGCCGAGGTCGAGCGCGGTGAGTCGCGCGTAATGCGTTCCCGATTTCGCGAACGGCGTTCGCAGACCTCGGATGATTGCGGTTCGGGGGCGCTGCTGGGCCATCGGCTACCTCGCTGACTCAATCGTTTGCGCTGGGAGATTCGAGGATAGCAAAGACGGTGCGCGATGGCGGGAAAGGGCGGCTTCCGGACGGGATCACGGTTCACCACAGAGGCACAGAGGACACAGAGGGACACAGAGGGCGTGGCTGTAGATGGTTGCACAATCGCCTGCTCGCGTGCATCACGCGCGTCGGCCTCTGTGCTCCTCTGTGTCCTCTGTGTCTCTGTGGTGAACCGTCGCAGCCGAATCGTGAACCGGCTCCAAAGGTGGCCCTCCTCGCGTGAGGAGGGCCACTGGAGGGCGCAGCGTTACTGCGCCGGAATGTACGTCGGGTCCTGCGTGAGGAGGTCGACGACCGAGGCGTAAGCCGTCACACGGCCGGAGCCTGCGACCGCGCGCACGGTGACGCGCGCGTTGTGCGTGTTGGTCATTCCGACGGTCTTGAGCAGTGAGCTGATCTGCCGGAACTCGTTCGGCGCGAGGTCGACCTCGAGGAATGCGGTCAGCTTCGCATCCGGCGGAATGACCGAGATCGAGACCTTCACCGGCTTTCCGCTCGTCTCCGCGAGACCGATGTTGGACCGGAACCGGTCGGACTCTTCCACCTGCAGGAGTTGCAGCGGACGGGTGCCGAGGGCTGCGGTCTCGCCCTGGGTCACCGCAGAGATGAACTGACCGTAGGTGCCGCCGGTGCCGGTGAGGTTGTAGGTGCGCGCGGTCGCGACGACGCGCGAGGCTTTCGACGTCGACACGTGGATCGCACCGCCGTCGTTCGAAGACGAGAAGAGCGACGAGAGGGCGCGATCGATCTGCTGTACTTCGCCGGCGGCCAGCTTGAGCGTGGTCGTCTTCGGCGCTCCGCCGTTCTGAGAGTAGAACGTGAGAGTCGCGTCGACCGGCTCGCTATCGCCGTTGAAGATGCGAAGGTCAGTCTGCCAGTTCGCGAAGCCGTTGTTCAGGTCCGCGACGCCGGGGACGACCCACTTCGTGTCGCCGGACTCGCTGAGTGCCACCGGTGTGACGAGGAGCGGGTCGGACGTGGTGTTGTCGAGTACCGAGGCATAGGCCGTGACCTTGCCGAGGCCCGACGTCACCGACACCTCGACGCGCCCGTCGTCCAGCGACGCGATTCCGTGGTCTCTGAGGAACGAGTTGAGCTGCGTGTGCTCGCCGCCCTTGAGGTCGACGGCGAACGACGTCAGCTTGTTGCCGCTCTTGCCGAAGACGCTCACGAGGAGAGATGCCGGGTTGCCCGACCCTTCGACGAGGCCGAGGTTGGTGCGGTACTGCGTCGACTGCGCAATCTGCTGGAGCGAGAGCACGGTCGACTGCGCATTCACCCCCTTGCCGACGAAGTTCGCGAACGGGATCGCCGGGATGTGCTGACCGAACGAACCGTTCGAGGCCATGTTGAACGTGCGCGACGAGGCGAACGTCGCCAGGTTGGCGAGCCCCCTGACGGCCGAGGACGACGTCGCGGCGAACGCCTGCGTCTGCGGGCGGATCTCGAGCGTCCCGGTGGTGCTGACGCTTCCGGTCCCGAACCACGACTTGAGGACGTCATCGAGAGCGACGGTGCGTCCCGGCTCGATCGACATCGTCGTCTGGCGGCCGCTGGCGATCCCCTCACCGCTCGGTATGAACGTGATGAGGTACTTCATCAGCTGCGCCGAGGAGTTCGTCACGCGGACGTCCGACTGGAACTTCGCGTTGATGCCGTCGGCGTGCGCGACGGCGGGGATGATGAGCGCGTCGGGCGGCGGCCCGCTCTTCGCGGTCGGCGTCACCGGCGTCACGAGATTGATGCTGATCGGGGTCGTGATCGTAGTCGTTCCATGGGAAGCGACGTTGCCGGCGGCCGGCGAGACGAGCGTGACGGTGACGCCGGCGATCGTGGTTCCGAGGGGGAGGCCGGTGGTGTTGGCCGTGACCGTCAGCGTCGTGCCGCCCGCGGCGACGACGCCGCTCGACGGTGTGACCGTGATCCACGGGGCATTGGGTGTGGCGGTGAACGACTGGCCGGCGAGCTCGGCGCCGAGCGTGATGCTCGACTCGACGATCGTGGTCTCGCTTGCGAGAGCTCCACCCTCCGAGCCCCCGATCGGCAGGATGAAGATGGCGGACGTCGGACCGTAGGGACCGATCGCGCCCGGATTGCAGCGCGTGTCGAGCGCGCGGGCTCGGACGTACACCGCCGCGTTGCCGCCTGTCCGGTTCTCACGCTCGAGCAGGTACTCCGCTGAGCTCACCGAGACGACCTGGGCGTCGCCGAAGTCGGCGCGGGATGCGATCTGCAGGTTGTAGGACGTTGCACCGGGGATCGGAGTCCAGTGGATCCGGAACGAGACACCGCTCGAGATCTGCCCGGGCGCGGAAATGACCGGCGCATCGAGCTCGCCGCACACCGCGGGCTGCGGAAGGACCTGGATGCTCTGCTCTGCCGAGTCGAGCGGCGAACAGTTTTCACCGTAGAAGGCGCGCGCGAACCACTTGATGCGGCCGTTCGGCAGCGTGACGTTGTCGGCACTGCCGCCGGTGCTGGTCGCAGCGACGACCGGGCCGTTGCCGCGATCGACGAGGATCTCGAAGCGGGTCGCCCCCTCGGGCGTGCTCCATCGCAGGTTCATCGGCGAGGTGAGCCGTTCGCCGTCGGCCGGGAAAACGAGGATCGGGCGCTGGTTCGTCGCACAGCTTGCCGGCGGCTGGTGGCTGAACGAAGCCGATCCCGAGTCGCGGGGCGGACAGCGGTCGACCC
>JBAQWH010000684.1:0-1809 GCA_049298815.1 Thermoanaerobaculia bacterium
AGCTCGCGCAGCGACCGGATCGACGCGTCGGGTCGGATGTCGAGCGTGTGCTCGACTGCCGGAGCGACCGCGGTTCCGCGCAGCGGCGGGTCGAACCAGACTGCACGCATCCCGCATCGCTGCGCGCCGTGAACGTCGGCGTACGGGTTGTCTCCCACGAAGACGATGTTCTCGAACGGGGTTCCGAGACGCTGGCGCAGTTCCTCGAAGATCGAGAGCTGCGGTTTGCACTCGCCGTGCTCGTTCGAGAAGAGCATCACGTCGATCGACGAGGCGAGGCCGAGGGCCTCGAGCACGCGCCGCAGGACCGACCCGGGCGTCCGTCCCGTGTTACTGATCAGGCCGACCGGGATTCCGCGCGCCTTGAGCGCTTCGAGCACCTCGACCGCTCCGTCGACGACCCCCGGCAGGATCTCGAAGGCGGCATTTGCGTACGAGTCCTCGAGCGCCGCGAGCGTCTCCTCGTCGAACGATTCGATCGGGAGCTCGAGCGCCTCGAGGAAATGCTCGATCTGACGGCGGCACGGGATGTCGCGATCGAGTGACCAGTACAGCTCGTGACAGCGCTGCCAGAGCGCGCGGTACGCATGTTCGATCCGCTCGACGGCGGCAGCGTGCCCGCGCGCGATCAGGATCTGCTCGATCCGGTCGAGCCGCAGTCTCTCCTGCTGCCGCGAGACTGCAGGCGTGTCGGTGATCAGCGTTTCCCAGAGGTCGAAGGCGACGGCTTGGATCGTGTGAGTCATGTTCTCGAAGCGGGGCCCACTCGATGAGCCGCCGTTCATTCTCTGCCGGACTGCGAAACGGCACGCGAAGTGTAGACGACGCCGAATGCCGGACGCGTTTTCCATCCAGACCTTTTGTGCTAAAACGCCTCCTGCACTTCCCCGTGCCCTGATTTTCAGAGGAGGAATACCGATGTCGGTAGAGGAAAGGGTCAAGGCGATCGTCGTCGAGCAGCTCTCGGTCGATCCCGAAGAGGTCACCCCGGAGGCAGCATTCGTGGAGGACCTGGGAGCGGATTCGCTCGACACCGTCGAACTCATCATGGCGTTCGAAGAAGAGTTCGGTGTCGAGATTTCCGACGACGATGCGGAGAAGATCCGCAAGGTCCGCGACGCGATCGATTACATCGACAGCCGCGCCAAAGCCCAGTAACGACGAACAGCAGCACCGGACTCAACGGTCCGGCAGAACTGGTCAGTATCCAGTCGTCAGCCGCGCGGGAACGAGATCCGCTGGTCCCCCCGTTCGAAGCTCTGACCTCTGCACTGACCAATCTTTTTTGGAGCGACTTCTTGGAAAAACGGCGCGTCGTCGTCACCGGTATCGGAATCGTTTCGCCCCTCGGCATTGGCACCGAAGCCACCTGGCAGGCGCTGAAGGAAGGGCGGTCGGGAATCGGCCGCATCACGAAGTTCGATGTGACTCAGTTTGCCGCGAAGATCGCGGGCGAGGTTCGCGGCTTCGATCCCGCCGACTGGCTCGACAGGAAAGAGATCAAGAAGTCCGACACCTTCATCCACTTCGCGGTCGCGGCCTCGCAGATGGCGGTCGATGACTCGGCACTCGACTTCTCGAACGTCGACGGCGACCGCGCCGGCGTCATCATCGCTTCCGGCATCGGCGGGTTCCCCCTGATTCAGGAGACCCATTCGACGCTCCTGTCGCGCGGACCCAGCCGGATCTCCCCGTTCTTCATCCCGGGCTGCATCGTCAACCTCGCAGCCGGCCAGGTCTCGATCCGCTTCGGCCTTCGCGGGCCGAGCTCGGCGCCGGCGACGGCGTGCGCCGCCGGCGCTCACGCGG
>JBAQWH010000685.1:0-2023 GCA_049298815.1 Thermoanaerobaculia bacterium
GCCTGGATGCCGGCGTACAGCTCGTGGCAGGCGTTCGCGACGCAGGTGCTCGCCGAGAGCGGCCGCAACGTCGACAGCCTGATCACGCGCGTCTACGGCTTCCGCGAGCGGATGCCGGTCTTCGGACTTGCACACCTGCTCGACGCGATGGTGCTTAAGGGCGAGCAGAGCGAGCGGCGGGCCGACGTCCAGCGGCGCATCATGAACTCCATCCTTCCGGAAGGAGGGAATGCCTTCGTCAACGATCCCGACGACGGCTACCTCCGCTGGCTCTGGAGCTCGAGCGAGCGCTCGACGGCGATCGTCCTCGGCACGCTGGTGCGCGCAGGCGCCGATGAGCAGGTCGTGACCCCGATCGTCCGGTGGCTGATGAACGTCCGCAAGCAGGGACGTTGGGGGAACACGCAGGAGAACGCATGGGCGATGCAGTCGCTCATCGACTACTACCGGAAGTTCGAGGCCGAGATCCCCGACTTCACGGCGCTCGTGACGCTCGGCAGCGAGGCGATCGCGCGTGAGCCGTTCCAGGGGCGGAGCACCGAGGCGAGAACGCACCGCTTCTCGATGCAGCAGGTGCTCGCGAAGGGGACCGCATCACAGCCGCTGCCGCTGGTCTTCTCGCGCGAGGGAACGGGGACGCTCTTCTACGCGGCAGCGCTCCGTTACGCCCTGAATCCCATCGGGTTGACCGCGCGCGACAACGGCTTCAGCGTCGAGCGCTTCTACGCGCGCCCGAACGGCGAGCCTGCCGGGACGTCGTTCAAGGCCGGCGAGTTGATCCGCGTGACGCTCCGGATCCGCAACACGAAGGAGCGGAGATACGTCGCGCTGACCGACCCGATCCCTGCCGGCACCGAGCCGGTCGAGACGGCGTTTGCGACCACGGCCTCGGATGAGAGCCGCGATCAGCAGGAGTCCGATCTCGGAGGCGACTGGATGTCGTGGTGGCGTCGCGGCGGGTTCGATCACGTCGAGCGACACGATGACCGCGTCGCAGTCTTCGCGACGCGTCTCGACGGCGGGGATCACGAATACACGTACCTCGTGCGCGCGACGACTGCCGGCACGTTCGTGACGGCGCCGGCGTACGTCGAGGAGATGTACGAGCCGGAAGTCTTCGGCCGCACCGGCACGGTCGTCGTGGAGGTCGCGAAGTGAATCTTGGACGGCGGGCGTCCTCGCCCGTGGAGATCGTGCCGTGAATCTTGGACGGCGGGCGTCCTCGCCCGCGGCCGTCGGGCGTCCCGCCCGGCGGCGGTTGATCACGGCTGTGTCCGCGGTCGCGATCTTCATCGCGATGGCGGCCGCGCTCTGGGTGCGCGTCGGACCTCTTCCTCCCGACCTGCTCGACCGAAGCCGGTTCGCGCAGACGACCGTCGTCGACCGCAACGGGATGGTCCTCTTCGAATCGCTCCCGGCGAGCGGCGCACGCAGTGAGTGGCTCCATGCCTCTGCGCTGCCGAAGCCGGTCGTCGACGCGACGCTCGCCGCCGAAGACCGCCGCTTCTTCTCGCATCACGGCGTCGACCCGATCGCGATCGCGCGCGCCGCCGTGCAGAACGTGAAGGCGATGCAGGTCGTCGAGGGTGGCTCGACCATCACGCAGCAGGTCGCCAAGCTTCTGCTCGACTCGAAAGACCGCTGGCTGCGGAGCAAGATACGCGAGGCGGTCGTCGCGATCCGTCTCGAGCATCGCATGCCCAAGCGCGAGATCCTCGCGCTCTACCTGAACCTCGCACCTTACGGAAACCGCATCCAGGGCATTGCCCGCGCGAGCCGCGCCTACTTCGGCTGCGACCCGTCGGCGCTGACGCCCGCGCAGGCGGCGTACCTCTCGGCGCTTCCGCAGAGGCCCGGGGCGTTCAATCCGCTCCGCGACCCTGCTGCCGCGAGGAAGCGGCAGCGGGCGATCCTCGCGCGGATGCACGACGCCGGCTGGCTGCCGAATGCGGACCTGGAGCACGCGCGTGCTGAAGGACTGCACTTCGAGAAGGCGGCGCATCCGGCGCTCGCGATGCACTTC
>JBAQWH010000686.1:0-7143 GCA_049298815.1 Thermoanaerobaculia bacterium
TGCCGCGACCGCGTGGGCAGCGAACCACGACGTGTACGAATTCGATACCGATCCGGGCAGACGTCAGACCTCGGCCGTCATCGAGCTCTGGCCGGCCGAGCCCGGTGTGTGGCCGGGCGACCGGCGCAGCAATTTCGTTCGCTATTTCCTCGATCGGCCTGCGGACCGGGCGACCAGGCACGGCATTGCTGCGGCCGCACTGTCGCTGTCGAACGTGCCCGCCCCAGTTCGAGCGCGCGCGGCGATCAGGGGCGGCGACGAGTACACCGCCGACACGATTCTCCGCGCTTCAGAGTCGGCGGCGGGCTTCGAGTGGACTCCGTACTACGTCGAGCTGGCAATGCATCACTTCGAGGCTGGACGGATCGAGGCGGCCGACGAAGCACTCCGGCGCGTGGCGCCCGCAGCCGAGGAGGAGTGCGACGTCTCCGTGGCACGACAGACGATCGCGTCTGCAGGCGGCCGCAAGGAACTGCTCGATGAGCGCCATGCGCCTGCAACGTATCCACAGGACATGTGGTCGGGAACGCGCCTGCCGGTCTGCATCGACCCGCTGCGCGGCTACAAGGCCCTGGCCGTCGATTTCAGAGCGGATTACCCGACCATGCTGGCTTACGGGTTCGACGGTGGGAGGATGGCTTCGACGTTGATTCCCGCCGGGTCCTCTCGCCTGCGGGTTGCGCTGCAGGAACGGCAGGGACGGCGAGTCTTCTCCTATCGCGTTCTTTCCGGCGGGGCGATCGCCGCCGAGTCCGGAACGCTCGTGCGGTGAACCCGCCAGATGATCGACATCCACTTCCACTGTCTTCCGGGCATCGATGACGGACCGCGGACCTGGGACGACGCGGTCGCGCTCTGCCAGGCAGCTGCCGCCGAAGGGACCACCCACATCATCGCGACCCCTCACGTGTTGCGCGACCCCTGGCTCAACGAATCGCGGGACGAGCGAGCCGCGCTCATTGCCGAGCTCAATTTCAGGCTGGGCGGAACCCCACTCGTGCTGGAAGGATGCGAGTACTGGATGGGGATCGAGGCCGTCGAACTGTGGGAGCTCGGCGCGAGCGGTCCTCTCGTCGGGCTCGGCGGCAGCAGTCACCTGCTGATCGAGTTCGCGGCAACCACGGTCCCGCGCAACGCCCGTGCGACGATCCACGAGCTGGTCGTGGGTGGGGCCACGCCGGTGATCGCTCATCCGGAGCGAAACCTCGTCTTCGCCTCCGACCTCGATCAGCTCGAGCAGCTCGTCGAACGCGGTGCCAAGGTACAGGTGACGGCAGCCAGCGTGATCGGGCAGTTCGGTCGGGCGGCGCTCGATGCAACCCAGCGGATGCTGGACCGGGGACTGGTCCACGTCGTCGCCTCCGACGCCCATTCGCTGGCGAAACGGCCGCCGTCGCTCGCCGCGGCGCGTGAGCGGATCCACGCTGACTGGGGCGAAGATCTCGAGACGCTGCTGTTCGAGACCAATCCTCGGGTGTTCTCCGGGCTCGGCTGACGCCTCCGGTCGTCGATGGCAGGGGCATTGCTGACTCTGCCAAACGGAGGTACAGGCGTGAACTGGTTCAATCTTTCGTTTCTCGGATGGGTGATCGTCATCGTCGCCGGATCACTGGCAGCCTACAAGCTCGGAGCTGATCCGCTCTGGATCGGAATCGGAGCGCTCGCGCTGCTCGGTGTCGGCATCATCGCGTCGGTCCGGCATTCGAAGCCGCGCATATGAAAAAAGGCGGCGCTGCCTTTCAGCAGCGCCGCCCTGTGATTGCATCGGAACCAGCGTCAGTACGACGACACCATCCTGCGGATCGCATCGACGGCGGTCTCTCGGCTGAAGGTTTCGTCGAGCGCAATCGCGCGGAGCGACGACCACTCATCGCCGCGGAGCACGAGGTACTTCACCGACCCTTCGGAGTGGAAGTAGAAGGCCAGGCGATCGTCCGAGGGCGAGACCGAAGCGATGGCGCCGTCGGTCCGTGCGTTGAAGCGCTTGGGCGCGGGGTACTCGCGCTCGCGGCGTCCGACCGGAATCCGCACGCGTGCATCGCCGACCGGCTTGAGGGTCAGGCGGTGCAGCGATTTCGTGGTCATGTTGCCGAACACGACGTCGACCGAGTCCCGTCCGGACGAGGTGAACGCCGCGGGGTGGCGGAGAATCTCGGCGTTGAAATCGGGCTCGACCTGGTGCGGCTCGGCCGCCTTCGTGAAGCTGTCGAGATCGCGGGCCATGATCGGCATCCGGACCCGGCCCTTGTCGAGCGTCAGCATCGCGTACCGGGCGCGCTCGCCGTCGGCTGACTCTTCCCACCAGATGGCGTGGACGTTGATCTCGGGCACGGTGGTCGACGGTTTGCCCGTGGCGTCCGTCTGCTCCGCGTTCGCCGTGACCGCGATCCGGAGGTTGTGGCGGCGATGGTACGCGGCCTCTTCGAAGTCGACCGGGTCGCCCCAGTTCCCCTCGCGGTCACGCGTGACGAATCGCAGCTGGCTGGACATCGCGTTCTGCGCGTGCTCCCAGAACACGAACAGCATTCCGGATTCCGAGTCGTAGGCCAGTGCGGGGTTCGTGCTCTCGCCGCGGGACAGCAGAGTTGCCGGGACGAGCACGTGTTTTGGGGCGGCGTCGCCTTCGCGAGTCGTCAGCGTCAGGTACGCACGCGCAAGCGTCTTGACGTCCGGTTGGTCGGCTGCACGCTCGACGGCGATCTCGTGCAGCGTGCCTTCGGTCGTCAGCAGGACGTCGCGTTCCTGCGCGATCGCGGTCTGTGCGAGCAGCACCAGCGTGCAAAGGAGAATGAGGCGTCTGGTCATAATCTGAGATTCACAATCCCGCGCAGGTCGAGCGCGAAAAGGATGTTCTTGAGGTTCTTGAACTCCGGATAGAAGCGGCCGATCTCGTCGAAGTGGTACTCGGCCCGTTCGATGTCGCCGGACTCGTACGCGGCTTCGCCGAGCAGGTAGTGGGCGTTGCGCAACTGCCGCGGCTCACGCGCGAGCTCGAGGCCGATCTCGCCGTAATGCCGCGCGGTGTCGAACTGCTTGAGCGCGAGGTAGCCGTAGCAGAGATCGATGTACGAGTCGGGAAGGCTGCTCGGCACTTCGACGCGGTCGATGATGCTGTGGATGATCTCGAGGCCTGCAGCAGTCTCGCCGACCAGGAGCTTGTTGTAGCCGAGGTTCTGGAGGATGGCGGTCTCGCTGAAACGGCGCTCCGCAGCATCCTCGATCGCGCCCGTCAAGGTCAGGGCCTCTTCGAAGGAGGCGATCGCCTTCTCGAACTGGGAGTCGATCTCGTAGATGATCCCGAGGTCGTTCAGTGCCGCAAGCCGCCAGAACGGCTGCTCGGCCTCGCCGGATGCGCGCAGCGCCGTCTCGCCGAACACGATCGCGCGCCGCGTGTCGTTCTGCGTCCGGTGCTTGAACATCAGCGCGTACGCGGCGAGGAACGTGTGGTGTGGGTTGCGGCGGCGCATCAGGATCGACGTGAGCGCCTGCACCTCTTCGCCGGTGCGGCCCGCAGCGATCAGCGCGTCGGCCTTGTTGATCGTGATCAGTTCCGCCAGCTCGTCGTCCTGAGCGAGCGCAAAAGCCTGGTCGTACAGTGCGAGTGCACGGTCGAACTCTTCTGCGCGCGCGTGAACGAGCGCCTGCTGGCGCAATTCATCGGCTCGCGTATCGATAGCGCTAAGCATCGTCATCCCCACTCTCCCTCTCGTCATCTGACGGCGCCTGCTCCTGGTTCCGCTTGAACTCGATGAAGCTCTCGACTTCCTTCTGGGCGACCGGGCTGAGCATCTTCCACTTCTCCAACACCGATTCAGCTCTGCTGTTCTCTTCGAAGAACTCGCCGATGCTGAGGTCGAACGTCTGCAGAATCCGGAGCAGTGTGTCCAGGCCGACCTTGTACTCGCCCTGCTCCATGCGAGACAGATCCGACTGATGAATGCCGACACGTTCAGCGAGCTCGACCTGCGTGAGCTTTCGCTGTCTGCGCAGCTGACGGATCTTCCGTCCGATCAGCTGAACCTGTCCTGGCATCCTCGAGGGCATAAACGCAAATTATGCTACCATAGCAATGGCTTCCGGGAGTCAACTTCCTGGGCTCACCTTCCATAAAACTCCGGGGGTTCTCACGTCTAACCGGTGGTATCTGCTCCGGGAGCTCATCAAGCGGGATTTCGCGGCCCGATTCGCCGGCTCGGCCATGGGTGCTGCCTGGGCCGTGATCCAGCCGCTGACGCTCATCGCGCTCTACTCGTTCATCTTCAGTTTCTTCATCCAGCCGAGAGGGATGGCGCCCGAAGGGGTCACGTACGTCCAGTTCCTCGTGGCTGCTCTTCTTCCGTGGCTGGCCCTCAACGAGGGGATCACCCGGTCCGCCACCGCGGTCGTCGACAACTCCGCGATTGTCCGCAGGCTGCCTCTCCAGAGCGAGCTGCTGGTGGTGGTCCCGAACGCGTCGGCGGTCATTCTCGAGGTAATCGCGCTCCTGCTGGCCTATGCGTTCCTCTTCGCGCCCCGAGGCATTTCCCCACACCTCTGGGCCCTCCCGGTCGGGCTGGTGGCGCAGTTCGCCCTCCAACTCGGGCTCGGGTGGCTGGTCGCCGCGGCCTACGTCATGTTCCGCGATCTTGGGCAGATCCTTGGATTCGCCCTCACGATCGTCTTCTACATCAGCCCCATCCTCTACCCGGTCTCGGACCGCTTCGAGTGGATGTTCGCGTGGAATCCCATCACGCCGCTGGCGGGTTTGTTTCGCAGCGCCATGATTGCGACCCCGTTACCTGCGGCCGGCTCGATCGTATTTCTCTTCGCAGTCGCTGGCGGTGTCTTCGCGGGAGGATTCCTGTTCTTCAGGCGCGCGAAGGCGAGTCTGGCCGACTGGCTCTGAGCCTCAATACAACTACCCCTTTTTTCAGGAGAGACTCGAATGCACTTGAACGCGTTCATCCGATGGACGATCGCCCTTGCGGTTCTGTCCGGTTCCATCGCGCCTCTGGTGGCGCAGGACGCCGCTCCGCAGGCGACCGCCGCGCAGGCGTCGAAGCCCGACGGCAGCACGCCGTCGTACATCAGACCCGAGACGCCGGAGCAGCGGAAGGCGCGGCTCGGGACGACCGAGGATCCGGGGCTCGAACCGGACTCCACCAAACAGTGGTGGCGCCACGGGCATACGTACACGATCGAGAAGTACGAGCGGAAGTGGGCCGCCTACGACCAGCCGGCCGGTTGGGTTCGTCCGATGGCGATGGTCAACTTCGCCGCGGAGATCTATCAGCAGAACGACACGCACGTCTGGGCGTGGATGCCGGTGTTCGAGAAACGGCAGGAAGAAGACCCGCCGATGGCTCCGAAGAGCCGGTTCGACGACACGCACATCGCCTACTTCCATCGCGTGAGGACGCAGTTCTCTGAGCTCATCCCTCCGGCCGTGAATCGTGTCGTGCGATTCAAGGAGTCGTCAGCGGGCCTGCCGGACTCCGGGTCGTGGCGCAACTCCCTCGCGGTTGCCGACATGAACAAGGACGGCAAGCTCGACCTGATTGCGCCTCCCGAGCGCGGTGCGCGCAACCTCATGCCCTCCATTTTCCTCGGCGACGGGAAGGGTGGGTGGAAGTACTGGGAGTCGGTGATCTGGCCTCGCCCGCTCGACTACGGCTCAGTCGCCGCCGCGGACTTCAACAAGGACGGCAACCAGGACCTCGCGTTCGCCGTTCACCTCGACGGGGTTCACGTATTTCTCGGCAATGGCAAGGGCTCGTTCGTCGACGCGAGCGAAGGCCTGCCGCGCGACTTCCCGACGCGCCGTCTCACGACCGCTGACGTCGACCTGGATGGTGACGTCGATCTCGTGGTGAGCAGCGAAGGGCCAACCGTGATTCAGAACGCGACGGCGCCGGTGGGCAAAGTCCGGGTCTTTCTCAACGAATCCAAGGCCAAATCATGGCGAGGCGTCGATGTCGTCGATCCGTCCGTGAAGATCGGCGGTGACTGGGTCACGACGGCGAATCTCAACGGCGACAAGTACCCCGACATCATCACGTCGAGTGTCTACTTCGGCGGGATGGAGATGGTTCATCTGAGCAAGGGCGCCGCGAAGTGGGAGCATGTCGCCTCGGACGGCGACCTGATCCCGTCGCTTTCGTACTACTTCGCAAGCACCGCCGGAAAGTTCTCGTCGAAGAAGCAGGACGACGCGATCCTCACCTCCGTCCGATTCTGGCCGGGAGACCTCGATCCGAACGTCGTCCCGCTGCCTCCGCTCACCGAAGTGACGAACATCGACCGCGTCGTCGTGTCGAAGGATGGCGCGAAGCGCATCCCGATCGCCCGCTACGCGACGGGGCAGGGTATCTCGGGCATCGCGAGCGGCGACGTTGACGGAGACGGCGAGCTCGATCTTCTCTATCTGCTCAACGCCCCGCGCGCGGCCGGGTTGCTTCTCGGCAACGGTAAGGGCGGCTTCTCGACGGCTGTGCTCGAAGGGCTGCCACTCGAGGACAACAAGACCTACGACGTGCGACTCGCCGACGTGAACGGGGACAAGCGGCTCGACGTCGTCATCATGTACGAGACGGCGTCGACGACTGCGCTGGCGGCGCGCGACGGGGCCGTGAAGGTCTTTCTCAACCAGGGGGCCGGAGCGGCCCAGACGGCGCCGGGGAAGTAGAAACAAGGACTCGAAGTCGCGGAACGGCGCGTCGGGAAACCGGCGCGCCGTTCTTTTTTCGAGCCGAGGCGGAACCGATCTTGCTCGTGGCGGCTCTTCGGATATAATCGCCGCCGCTATCGCGCATTGCTATGACGTAATGCCATAAATGGCCCGTCCTAGGATTGACTTTCCTCTGGCGTCGCCATAGTGTTACCGAAGGTTTAATTTCATCCAGCCAATAAATCTATTTTCGGGAGGTGGTCGGTAGCGTCGAAGGTGAGCAAGACCGTAACGACGGAAACTTCCATTCAACTATGTGTAGGAGAAAGAAATGAAGAAAGTTACAACCCTGGCCCTCGTGGCCATGCTCGCGATCGCGGGCGCTGCGTTCGCAGGTGAGCGTTTTGCCGGTATCGAGGCGAACGCGACCTTCGCGAATGGTCTCGGCGCCACGACCACGAACAATGATGACTCTTGCGACATCGGCGTGACGCCGG
>JBAQWH010000687.1:0-3070 GCA_049298815.1 Thermoanaerobaculia bacterium
CGGGGAGAAGGTGCCGAAGGCGGATGAGGGGTCTCTGCCAAAAACAAAAAGCCCCGGCGAACCGGGGCCTCGTGATCGCTGCGGGAGACCTACGCCTCCCACTTCAGCATCTGATCGATCGTCCCCCGCGAGACGGCGTGATACCCCGGCCGCGCTTTCGCGTAGATCTTCTTCGCGCGTGCGAGCCCCTCTTCGCTCTCCGCCATCTTCTGGTAGAGCGGCTTGAGGAACTTGCGGCGGCCCTGCTTCGTGAGGAACTGTTCGAGGGCCGGATAGGCCGGCTCGTACCCGTTCTCGAGCGCCTGCATCAACCACTCGTGGAGGATCTCCGAGTTCCCGCTCTGCGTGAAATGGAAGGCCTCGTCGAGAGACGTCATCTGCTCATTCGTCAACGCCTTCGGAAGATGCCTCAGGAAATGGATCCACTCGTGCGTCGACCAGTTCGACGTCGCGAGCTGAGACGCCAGCGTCCCCGACTCGAAGGCCTTCACCTGCTCTTCGACCCGCACGAACGCGTCGGAGTGGACGCGCGGCGCATTGTCCGGGATTCCCGGGCCATTGATCCACTTGTCGATCGTGAGCTTCGCCTCGGCGCCGGGATGCTTCGCGAGCAGCGTCCGGAGCTCGCCGAGGAAGCTCTCGGTCGTCACCGACTGGAAGGCATGCCGGTCGAAGTAATCGCGCAGGAACGCGTCCCACGGCTCCCGGCCGATCGTCTCCTCGACGAGGCGGAGGAAGAAGTAGCCCTTCTCGTACGGCAGCTTCGTCGCCCCTTCGTCCGGATCGCGTCCCGCGAGGTCGAGGAAGAGATGGGTGTCGCGCGGCGGAAGCTCGTTCACCGCGTCCTGGAAGTCCTGGAAGCCGAGAAGCGCGAGCATCTCCGAGTAGTCGCGGCCCGAGACCGCCTCCATGATCCGGCGCTCGAAGTAGACGGTGAACCCTTCGTTGAGCCAGAAGTCGTTCCACGTCGCGTTCGTGACGAGGTTGCCCGACCAGGAGTGCGCGAGCTCGTGGGCGACGAGGTTCACGAGCGAGCGGTCCCCTGCGAGGATCGTCGGGGTCGCGAACGTCAGCCGCGGGTTCTCCATCCCGCCGAACGGGAAGCTGGGCGGAAGGACCAGCACGTCGTACTGCCCCCACGCGTACGGACCGTAGAGCTTCTCGGCCGCGTCGATCATCGCCTGCGTATCGGCGAGCTCGTAGGCCGATGCGTCGATCATCGGCTTCTCCGCGTAGACGCCGCTGTTGCGGCCGAGCGGACGGAACGCGAGATCGCCGACGGCGAGAGCCAGCAGGTACGACGGAATCGCCTGAGGCATGTTGAAGCGGTAGACGCCGGTGGCGTTCGCTTCCGTCGGATTCTCGGCGCTCATCACCGCGAGAAGCCCCTTCGGAACGCGGATCGTCGCTTCGTACGTCATCCGGACGCCCGGAGTGTCCTGGCAGGGCACCCAGGTGCGCGCGAGGATCGCCTGCGACTGGGTGAAGAGGAACGGGCTCTTGCCGCCGGCGGTCTGCTCGGGGGAGAGCCACTGCACGGCGGCCGCGCCGGGCGTGCTCGAATAGTCGACCTTGACGAACTTCGTTCCAGGCTCGATGGTGATCGTCAGCGGCTTGCCGAGGTGCGCCGTCTCGTCTCCCAGGAGGAAGCGGGTGACCTTCCCTCCTTCGAGAGTGACGCGGTCGATCTCGAGGCCGTTCGTGTCGAGGACCAGCTCGGTTCCTCCGGCACGGTTTTCGATGGTGATCGTCGCGGAACCGACGAGCCGCTGCTGCTGGAAGTCCACATCGAGATCGAGCGCGATGTGCTTCACGACAGCTTCATCGGGTCTCGCAAACGAATGGATGTCTCTCATACTTTTCTCCTCGCGCGCGGCCTCGCTGCGGCCGCGACGGAACAGGCGTGAGAGCATATGCGAAGGAGGCCCAGCCGTGCCGTGTGACCACGTAGGCGCCCCGGAACTGATCGAGATGGCCGAGCAGCACCTGAAGGCTCAGGGCGTCCCCGAGTCGCGATGGGCCGCCGCGCAGTTCCGCTATGGAGAGAACCTGACGGAAGGAATGTGGAAGTCGGTCGTCCTCGAGATCGAGCGCCGCCCTGAGGGATGGATCCTCACCCGGCTCGACCGCAATCGCGATCCGCTGCCGGCCGACGAATGCGGATTCAAGGTGCTGTACCTCGCGTGAGGCCGGCCGACCTACGCTCCCTGAATCGTGCCGCCGGGCCACACCGCCTGATTCACCTCCGCGACGAGCTCGTCGACGTTGAACGGCTTGGCGAGGAAGCGGCTGATCGGAGGGCGGACCTTGTCGAGCGCCGACGCTCCGAACGCCGTCATGACGATGACGTGGTGCAACCGCTCGGGACAGTGCTCGGCCAAATACTGGATCACGCCGTTGCCGTCGATGCGCGGCATCATCAGGTCCAGCACGATCACTTCGTAGGGGCGGCCTTCGATGATCTTTTCGAGGGCCTCGGCTCCGTCGCGCGCAACCTCGACTTCGAAGTGATGCCGCATGAGGATGCGCTTCACCAGCAGGCGGATCGACGCGTCGTCGTCGACCACCAGCGCCCTGCGAGCGTCAGTCACCATCCACCTCGACTCTGATGCCAGCCTCGGAGGGCGACGGGTCTGTTGATCCGGCAGGTCCGGGCGTGGCTGGCGCTGCACATCGCGGCGAAAAACAGCAAATAACACGCCACAAAAAGGGAAGACCGCACAAGACGCGGAGACCCAGTGGTCAGTGGTCAGTGGTCAGTGGTCAGTGTCGAGCGGAGCGGCGAAAGAATGTAGCCCACGGCGTCAGCCGTGGGGACCGAGCGGCTGACCTCCAACCTCCTGCAGTGGCTGATCGGCTGCACCCAAGGTGTCATCCTGAGCCGCCGATGCCCCGCCAGGGGCTGAGGACGGCGAAGGACCCCCTTGCTTTCGTGCGGAGGCGGGAGTCTTACGCTGCGCGCGATTCCCCGCTCCCTCCTGGGGGGTCCTTCGCCGCGCTTCGCCGGCTCAGGATGACACTGACAAACGCGCTCCTTCGTCCCCGACGACCGCAGATACGACGAAGCCGG
>JBAQWH010000688.1:0-2974 GCA_049298815.1 Thermoanaerobaculia bacterium
CCGCGTCGGCCTCTGCGGCCGACGCCACCCAGGTGCTCAGCGGAGGAGGCCACGCCTTCTTTGGACCGTCGATCATCCGCGCGTTGATCAGGCGGGGAACGAGCACTTCGCCCCGACCGGCCTGCCGTTGCAGCGCGACGTGGTGCGGTGTCGCCGACAGGACCTGGATCGTGGTGACTCCGTTGGCCACGAACGGGAAGAGCAGGGTCTCGAACGGAATCTTCGCGCTCGCCATCTGCGCCTCGGGCTTCAGCATGGCGTTGAATGCCTCGTCCTCCAGATGGACGTGCATGTCGCAGAACGCGGGAAGCAGATAACGGCCGGTCGCGTCGATGCGAGTCGCACTGCGCGGCACCTTGACCGCCGGCGCGGGACCGATCTCGACGATCCTGCCGTCGGCGATCAGGACCGTCTGATCGGCCAGAATGCGCGGCTCGTTCATCGGAACCACCGCCGCGTGGACGAACGCAACGACGTTCCTTTCAGCCGTTGCGGTCTGGTTCGCCCGCGTGACGCTCGAGGCGCACGAGACGGAGACGAGGACCACAACGAGAAGAAGCGAGTTTCGGAGCAGGGACATGGTTCTTCCTCACCTGTATTGCCGCGGGCTTACGCTGGTTCCGCCGTGAAGGTTTCGAAACAGAGCGAGACGGCCGGCGCAGCTCAGCGCCAGATCGGTCAGGCGCGGCGCAAGGCGTAGAATGTCCGCATGAGGGACATCGCTGAGATCCTCAAGCTGCCGGTTCCCGAGAGGCTTCAGCTCGTCGGCGAGATCTGGGATTCAATCCTGGAGGATCCGGCCCTCCTACCGATCTCCGATGAGCTCGCACGAGAACTCGAGTCGCGGCTCCAGGCGCATCGGGACGACCCTGGTTCCAGCGAACCTTGGGCCTCCGTCGATCGCGAGATCTTCGGGGCGGAGTGAGATCACGAGTTCTCCTCCGGCCCGGAGCCCGCACGGAGATCGCGGAAGCCGCGGGTTGGTACCGGAGCAAATCGATCGTGCTGACTCTCGCCTTCCGACAAGCCATCCGGCAAACCATTGAGCGCATCGCCGAGCGGCCGAAGTCATGCGTAGAGGTTCTGCCAGGCTTTCATCGCGCGCTCACGCCACAGTTCCCGTACGCCATCTTCTTTGCCGAGGAAGCCGACGCCATCGTCATTCTTGCGGTCAAGCATCAGGCTCAAGACCCTGCGACCTGGCCATCACGCGTCTGACTCTGCCCTGCGGAATCGACTATGAGACACACTGAACGTCACCGCACTCACCGCATCGGCTGGCTGCGCGCCGCCGTCCTCGGCGCCAACGACGGCATCGTTTCCACGGCCAGTCTGATCGTTGGTGTCGCCGCAGCCGACTCCAACCGCGGCACCATTCTGGTTGCTGGCATTGCCGGCCTGGTAGCGGGCGCGATGTCGATGGCCGCAGGCGAATACGTCTCCGTCAGTTCCCAATCGGACACTGAGAATGCGGACCTGGAGCGAGAGCGAAAAGAGCTGGCGACCGACGGAGTCCACGAGCACGCCGAACTCGCCGCCATCTATGTCGGGCGCGGGTTGGACGCAGCCCTGGCCGACCAGGTGGCCACGCAATTGATGACGAAGGACGCACTGGGCGCTCATGCTCGTGACGAGTTGGGCATTTCCGACACCCTCAGCGCGCGGCCCGTTCAGGCGGCACTCGCTTCCGCTGCGACCTTCGCGGTCGGTGCAGCCATGCCGCTTCTCCTCGTCGTCGTAGCGCCTGCGTCCGCGCTGGTATGGACGGTGTCGGGCAGTTCCTTGGTGTTTCTCGCGCTCCTGGGTTCACTGGCAGCGCGCGCCGGGGGTTCATCCGTGTTACGTGCTGCGGTGCGCGTCACATTCTGGGGCGCACTGGCGATGGCAATCACCGCCGGAGTCGGTGCTTTGTTCGGCGCGACTTTGTGAGGCGCCGTTTCGCAATCGACGAAGCGTCCTGGCAGCTGACACGAACCGCCGCATTTCAGCGCTGGTGCTAGACTCGATCGGCCGGAACATCCACCGCGGGGACTGCAGATGTCGATTCGGTTCGAGCTGCCTTCCGAGGTGCGCCGCCGAGCGCAGGCGCGCAGCCGAAGAGGTGCGGCATGACCATCACGGCCGGTACGCGCTTCGGTCCTTATGAGGTGACGGAGCAAATCGGCGCGGGGGGAATGGGAGAGGTGTTCCGCGCGCGCGACGAGCGAATCGGCCGCGACGTCGCCATCAAAATCCTGCGGCCTTCGCTGGCTGCCGATTCCGTCCGGCTGGAGCGGTTCCACCAGGAGGCGCGTGCTGCCGGCTCGGTTGGACATCCGAACCTCGTCACGATCTACGACATCGGCTCCGAAAAGGGGTTGCCGTACATCGTGATGGAGCTGCTCGAGGGAGAGACGCTGCGCGAGAAGCTCCTCGGACCCCGGCAGGATCTCAGGAAGAACCTGCTGTGGCTGGCTGAGGTGTCCGATGCCATCGGCGCGGCCCACGGCGCCGGCGTCGTGCACCGCGACCTGAAGCCGGAAAACGTCATCGTCACCACGTCCGGCATCGCGAAGGTCCTCGACTTCGGCCTGGCCAAGCTCGCGCTTGCCGAGGCTGGCGAAACGACGGAAGTCCGGATGACGAGCCCCGGCAGCGTGGTCGGGACGGTCGCCTACATGTCGCCCGAACAGGCCGAAGGACGACCTGTGGATCACCGCTCCGACATCTTCTCTCTCGGATCGATCCTGTACGAGATTCTCACCGGACGTCGCCCATTCACGGGCGATTCCACAGTCGACACGCTGCACAGGATCATTCATGACGATCCGCCGCTGACGAGCTCGAAGAAACGTCCGCTGACGCCGGAGTTACAGCGCATCGCGCGCAAGTGCCTGGCGAAGGCGCGGGAAGAGCGCTACCAGTCGGTGAAGGACCTTGCCGTCGACCTGCGTTACGCGGTGGCCGAGCTCGGCGGCGCGCCACGCGGCAGTTC
>JBAQWH010000689.1:0-6478 GCA_049298815.1 Thermoanaerobaculia bacterium
CGTGATTCCGTACGAGAGCGCCTCCTTCTCGAACGCGCCGATCGCCGCCCGCAGCACCTCGTCCGAGGCCGCGAGCGTCCGGGCTCGCTGCGGCAGCCAGTAGGCGTGCTCGTAGAGCCAGCCGTTCAAGCGGGAGCCGTCGCGTCCGTACCAGCCGCCCGCGGGATCGGAAGCGTTCTCGTCGATTCCCCACTGACGCAACGCCGGAGTGTTGAGGATCGCGGAATGGCCGCCGAAGACGCCGACGCGGATCGGCACCGCCGTCGAGATTGCGTCGAGGTCGTCGCGCGTGATCCCCGCGTCGACGAGGGTCAGAGGGAGCTCGCTCCGGACGGTGACGCCGTCCGGCGTGCCGGTCACTCCATTACGTAGCGCTGCGAGGAACGACTCCTTCGAGACGTTCTCGCGCGGCGCCGCGACGAACTTCCCGTCTTCCGCGAGCCAGGGGGCGTGGACGTGGGCGTCGTTGATTCCGGGGATGACCAGCCGCCCCGCGAGGTCGATCGTCTTCGTCGCCGGCCCGGCATGCAGCTGAATGTCGGCCTGCGACCCGACCGCGAGGATCTTTCCCTCACGGATCGCGACCGCTTCGGCCCACGGCCGCGCGTTGTCGCCGGTATAGACCCTGCCCCCCGTCAGCAGCAGTTCAGCTTCCGGCCTCGGCACCGAGACACACGCAGTCGCACAGACGAATCCCAGCAGAAGGGTCACCCGCCTCATCGATCACCTCGCAATGGTTTGTGCGGCGATCGTAGCATCCGCGCTCCGGCACCCAACGGAGTCATCACGACGCCGGTCGGTTCACGGCGTCACATTCGCGGTCTCCGGTACCTGTTCGACGCAGAGCTCAGTCGTACGACCAGGACACTGCCGACTGCCGACCACCTCCCAACTCGCGCGCCACAAGTCATCACCGGTGGTGCTTCGGAAAGGAACCATCGCCGGCATCGACGTACCCAGCCGTGTGTCCCGAGGCTAGGGGTGGTGTAGCCTAATGAAGGTTAACCTTGAGTTAGCCGCCGACAACAATGCTCCAGGCACGGTGCGACGAGAGCTACCTTCACGCGATTGCCACGACGTCGCACTACGTCGTCGCGGGCTACGTCGCTTCCGAAGCCTCCTGGTCAAAGTTCGCTGACCTCTGGTCGTCAACGCTTCACGAACTGAAGGCGGCTAGGCTCGGCTATCACGCGTCCGATTGTCAGCGTGGCAAGGGCGTCTACGCTCGATGGCTCGAAAGTCGGAGGCGCGAGCTGGGATATCGGCTGGCCGTCGACATTGCGGCGGCAAGACTGTTTCCCGTAGCGGCCGTGATTGAGATGGCGTCTTACCGGCCGCACGCCTCTCTGTTCTCACGGTTCCTCGGGCCTCCAGAACACCGGAAGTACAACCACGCTCACATCCTCGCTGCACGTCAGTGCGCTCATCAGATGCTGCTTCTAACGGAGAACACGACCGAGGCGATCTCGTTCGTCTTCGACCGAAACAAGGAGTTCGGCAAACGAGCTGTCGAATGGTTGAGTAAGGATTCGGGCGATGCACTGATTGAGTATCGCGAACGAATCGGAGCCGTTCATGAGGCGGACCGGCTCTCCGAGCCTGGGCTCCAGGCGGCCGACCTGCTCGCGTACTCCACTCTCCGAGAGTTCGTCAGCGACCCATCGTGGCATTGGAAGCACCTGAACGCTGGTGTGACGGTCGAACCCTTCGTCGCCGCCGAAGACTTCTGGAGCGAGATTGCCGGGAACATCGAAGCGCGCATGGCAGGCGGCTAACTCGGCCGCTGCAGCCGACGGCAACCGCAGCGGCGGTGTCCCAAGTTTGCTACCCTTTCGTGTGCGGTTGCCGCGGCTGAGCGGCAAGACGTTGGGCGCTTCTCAGTTAGGCCACGTATTACGCACGGAGGTGTCACTATGGTCGGATCAGCCACGGATCGGTCAGTCGCGTTCACGCTTGCGCTCGGTCTGGTGGGTGGTTCCGCTCTCATCCTCGTGGAGTGGGCCAGCACTCGCGGCCCGCTCGTTCTGGTTCCGTACGCAGCACTCGTGCTTACGGCGCTTGCATACCTGAGGGTTGAACACGTCCCAGGTTGGTCCCGCCGCTTTTCCATGACCCTCGGTTCGTTCATGCTCGCCACGCTCCTTCTTTACCTCTTCATCGGGCTGGTGCTTGCGGGCTCCCTCATCAGAACCTCGCTCGCGGGCCACGCGTGGCGGCTCGGGCTCATGCTCGTGATTGGGTCAGTCCTAGCTGCCGCAGTGGCACAGGTATCAGCGACGAAGCAGCGGGTCTAAGTGACGACGCGCGCAGCTCGCGCATGCGGCGGACTTCGGCCCGCCGGCAACTTAGAATGACTCTTCAGGTTCAGCGCGTGCCGGCCGAAGCCGTTGATGCGCAGGGCCGTTAGTCGCATCGAATGCGACGCTCGAGGGTTCTACGGCGAGGGCCCGACGGCTCGGCGCTCGCGAGCAGCCGCACCTCGCCGCCTTGCGCAAAGTTCGCTATCCTGCTGAGCGCGACCTGCACTCACATGATGAGAGACAACGAGAAGCGAGCATTTCAGGCATTCCGAGAGCTGCACGCGGAACTCGCTCGAGAGGATCTCGAGTGCGGTCCTGGTGCCGATCCTCCGGATGTGCTCTGCGTCGCGCCGGCTGTGCGAATTGGAGTCGAGATCGCCGAGTGGGTGGATGAGTGGCACATCGCTTTCGCCAAGCAGCACGAGCGTGAAGAGGAGAGCTTTCGGGAAGCAATCGATACGCGATCGTTACCGCCACTCCTCAACGTGGGCAATGTCTGGATACATGCGCGGAGGCCCTTGTTGGCGAGCGCGAGCGGGGACTTCCGCGTTGCGCTCCTCGGGTTCCTCGCGCAAAGCGACGACGTGTGGGCTACGTTCGCGGATGCTGAGGACCCACAAGGAGTCGATGTACAAGAGTTCCCTTCGCATCCTATCCTTGGCGACCACCTCCTCGGTCTGGACCTGTTCTCGCAGGCTCGCTGGCCGTCGTATCCTGAGACTCAGTGGATTCAATTCCCCGCGGCAGGTGGTGCTTACGACGAGGGCACCATGCTGACGGCGCTCACAGAGGTCCTCGCTAAGAAATGCGGCAAGTATGCGGATTTGCACGAGAAAGAGAACCTGACGCACCTATATCTCCTTCTCTTCTATGAGCAAGCCTGGTTCTACAACCCGCCGTACGACACCGACGCGTGGTCATTCGACGATGTGGTGAAGGCGCTGCATGTTGCAGCATTCAACGATCACGGGCCATTCGACAAGATCTTCTTGCTTGATGCAATCGTGGCGAAGCGAGCGGTACAAGTGTGGCCATGATCAAAATGCGCCTAACTCCGCGGTGCAGCCGACGCCAACCGCGTCGCGAGCGTCCCAAGTTCTATACTTTTCAGCGTGCGGTTGGCGCGGGTGCCCGCTGAACCGTCTGGCGGCGGAACTCAATGAAGCGAATCGTCATCTCGGCCATCGTCGTCACGACTGTCGCGGTAGCCTTCCTCGCCGGGTTCGCCATCGGAAGAACTTCGTCGTTGTCGCGAGCGCCAGCCCCAGAGCTGGACGACCCGTGGGTCTTCGACGGGGCGCTCTCCTCCAAAGGATCGATCTTCTGGACAGACGAGGCTCTGTTTCAGAGCGACATCGCTCTTCCGGATGTCCAGTCGACGACCGCAAAGGTAAAGTTCATCGCACCGCCCGCCGGGGGCGTCGCATCGAAGGTCATCGGATACGTCGCTGAGATTAGGGTCGCACCTCTCGCCAAGAAGGACATTCCAGCGAGGTACCTCAGGAAAACCACGGCCACAATGCCAGTTGGCGTCGTAACAACACCACCGCTGGAGCAGGTCAGCTACTCCGCGCGGCTGGTGTTTGAATTGCTCGACAAGGACGGTTTCAAGCTTGGCGAGATCGACGGGCGCGAGCACTCCATCAGGTCCGGCGAAACAAACCGCCTTCAGGATATGTCGGAGGCCGCGGTACCGGCATCCCTGGTGCAACGCGTCACCCGCATACGGCCGCGGCTCTGGATATTGAAGTGTCAAAGTTGCACCGCCGCCTAACTAACTCGACCGCTGAACCGGACGCCAACCGCGCTGTAGGCGTCGTAGTTTGCTACTCTTTCCTGTGCGGTTGGCGCCGGTGAGCGGCAAACCGTTAGCCGGCGAAATCGCGATGACTGAACGATCCATACTCTTTGTCTGCGCGGGCAACACGTGCCGCAGCGTTATGGCGGAGGCCTTCGCTCGAAGACGCTTCGGAGACTCCGCACGCATCGATTCGGCCGGCCTCCGGCCGCAGCTCGCCGCTGACGCCGTCAACGCGATCGACACGCTTCGGTTTGAGTTCGGTATCGACGCGTCCGCACACCAGCCGAAGTCCGCTGGGTCGATCAACGTCGATGAGTTCTCAGAAGTCATCGCGATGGACAAAGCGATCGCCAGAGAACTCCGAACCAGAACCGGCCGTGAGATCACGGTGTGGGACGTTCATGATCCGTGGGGCGATGACCCGTACGAATACAAACGTTGCGCTCTGAAGATCAAAGCACTCGTGGCGAAGCTGTGAGGCTCGCCGCCTGAGTTCAAGTTTGAACTGCAACGCTGACGGACCCCGGATTCCGCACGAAGGTCGCCGTGTGCGGTTGCCGCGGGTGAGTGACAAGCCCGAGGGCCGTCCCTGGAACTCGTGAGATCCTCACCTCCATGAACCTGCTCGTCGCCGCGGCTCTCCTGGTCGCGATTGCCGCTGCGCATTCCTATCTCGGCGAGCGGTACATCCTCATTCGCCTCTTCCGGCGCGGGGATCTCCCCAAACTGCGCGGCAGTGACTCCTTCACGAAGGCGACTCTCCGTTTCGCCTGGCACATCACGTCCGTGGCCTGGCTGGGCTTCGCGGCGGTTCTGGTGACGCTGTCGCGGCCTCCGATCGAAGCCGGTTCCGTCGCCCGCATCGTGGGCGCTACGTTTCTCGTGAGCGCTGCGGTATCGGCCGTTGGCGGCCGAGGGCGTCACTACTCCTGGATCGTCTTTCTCGCGATCGGTTTGTTGGCGTGGTTTGCTTCGTAGCGTTCACCCCATCCGTTCGCGCAGCAACTCCCGGATCGCCGTCTCCCGGTAAGCGAAGATCCTTCCGATCTGGAACTTGACGAGCGGGTACGCGAGCTCGCCGAAGGGCTGCATCGGAAGCGACCATCGGACCGTGTCGCGCATCCGTGTCCTCTCGCCCACTGCGGTGAAAGCGTGCTCGTGAACCCATTGCCTGTAGGGCCCGCGAAGCTGTTCGTCGACGAAGCGGGCCGGCGGATCCCACGCCGCGATCCGCGTGGTCCAGCCGAACGGGATGCCGAGGAGTCGCAGGCGGTACTCGATGAGCGTGCCCTCCCGCAGCTCGACCGGCATCGCCGAGCGGATCTCGAACCCGAGCTCCGGCGGCGTGATCCGCTGCAGGTTCGCGGCGTCCGCGAAGAAGGCAAAGACCTCCGCGCGCGGAAGCGGAAGCTCGGTCTCGGCCGTGAAGGAATGCACACGTGCGGGGAAAGGCATGCGCTCAGCGTAAGCCGGCATGGTTACATTCCGGCACAGGGCCTTGCACGCCGCGCGGAGATTCCGGAGGGCGGACCTCCAGGACGGTTCACCACAGAGGCACAGAGGACACTGAGGTACACAGAGGACGTCGCGTGAGCGGATGAGCAGCGTGCATCTCGCGCGGAGCCCTCTGTGCTCCTCTGTCTTCTCTGTGCCTCTGTGGTGAACCGTCCTGGAGGTCCGCCCTCAAAACACGCGAACGTCGGTTGCTGCGTAGCCGCGCTCTGGTTCCTCTCTTGCACTCGAGCCTCCCGGCACCGGAAGCTCCCCAGACAACGCCGAACGGCCCCGATTGGCGGCGACCGCGGCGCGATTCTTTCGTCGGAGAGCCGGTGCGACGCAGCCATTGCTGCAGGGGGAATTCATGGGACTTTTCGGGAACCTGATGAACAAGATCTTTCACGCCGGTGCGAACGCCGAGGCGCCGCCGGACGCCATCAAGGCCGGGCAGACTCCCGTCTCGCGCGTCGAGGCGGCCGCTGCGACCGGCGTCCCTCTCAACCCGTCAGCCCCGGCAGGCCCGCAGGCCGGAGTTGCGACGCAGCCGGTCGACGTCGCGGCGATCCTCGACGGCATGGCCGCGAAGAACTCGCAGAAGCTCGACTGGCGCCACTCCATCGTCGACCTGATGAAGCTCCTCGACATGGACAGCAGTCTCGCCGAGCGGAAAGAGCTCGCCACCGATCTGAAATACACCGGCGACATGAGCGACTCCGCGTCGATGAACATGTGGCTGCACAAGGAAGTGATGCGCAAGCTGGCCGAGAACGGCGGCAAGGTTCCCGCGGACCTGCTGTCGCACTGAGGCTTGCAATTCACTGACGCTCTGGGCGGCTCCTCCCGGGGCCGCTCGTGCGCCAGGAACAACTGAGTGATCCGG
>JBAQWH010000690.1:0-5959 GCA_049298815.1 Thermoanaerobaculia bacterium
TTGTGGTGCAGCCCGCGATCGCAATCGCGAGCAGCAGAAGGCCGGAGCGGGTGATGCGCATCGGCAGGTTCTCCTTCGTATGTCGGGCCCTTCACCGGAGCGGCGAAGGACGTCACGGCAGCGCGCCAGAGTCTATCGACCCACCCGATCGGGCGACAAGCGCGATGCAGGAGGCGCGCCGATCAGACTTCGAGAGCCCCTGTCATCCGAAGAAACCCGCGCATGCAGGCGTGCGGGACGTCGCCGAGGAACTGCATCGGACAGCTGCCGGGAATGACCGTGACGCCGTTCGCGCGGCAGAGTGCGATCGCGGCGTCGGAGGTGCTCCCGAGCTTTGCCGACGCCCCCTTGAAGAGGCGTGGCCGGGTCCCGAGAAGGTTGTGCATCCAGACGCGCCGCACTCCGGCCGCGATGCACTGCCTGACGAGCTCCTCGGCCGCCGCGGCCCGCGTCACGATGACGAGGCCGTCCGGGACCTGAGGGAGCGAGGCGAGATCGGGCCAGGTCCGGTCGCCGGCAACTTCCCCGCCGCCCGGGACGATCGCGAAGACCGTCGTTCCACGCTTTCGAAGCGTCCGGTAGATCAGGTTGCCGGTGGTCTCACGCCCTGGCGAGACACCGGCGACCGCGATGCAGGGCTGTGAGAGGAAATCCGCCGCGAGGATGTCGATGGCGCTCATGACGGACCATCATCCGCTTGCGAACCCCACACAGAAATGACGCCGCGCACCTGGCCGTGTTCCACCATTCCGGACGGTGCCTCGCGTTTCATCGCTCCCGACACGCTTGAGGTCGCGTGCAAAATATTCCATTCAGGAGTACCTTGAATCGCCCGGAGGCAAAAACTTATGGTTACTTTTGCGGTAGTCGTTCTGACGGCCGTGGTGGTTGCAGGCGTCGCGTTCTGGATGATGAAGCGACGCGATTCGGTGTTCGACGTGCTGATTGCCAAGCGGAAGACGACCTCGAGGATCAGCTCCAAGGCCGAGCTCGTGGACGGTCGCAACCACATCCCGGTCGCGCTCACGCTCGATCCCGCCCAGATCTACTACGAGAACACCGACCTCGAGGCGGCGCTCGACATCGACCGGATCGACGAGGTCGAGTACGGCTCGGAGCTCGTGACCGGCGAGACTGCACGCGGCTCGGTGCTTCGCCTCCGCGCTCACGGACGGGCCGTGGAGTTCGTGCTCAACCCGATCGCGGCGCGGCAGTGGTCGGAGCTCCTCCCCGCCCGGCGGATGGGCGACTAGCGGCGCTGAAAAAATAGGCGGCCTTTCGGCCGCCCGTCCCGCAGTCGCGCAGCGAGAACTCGTGATCAGTAGATGCTGAGGTGCCGGGTCAGGTAGTCGCTGAACGTCAAAACGAACAGCACGCCGAGCCAGAGCAGAGAGCCGAGCACCGTCACCCACGTCAGTCTCGACGAGTAGATGACGTGCATGAACCAGAGGATGACCATCGTCGCCTTCGCGATGGCGATCGCGAGGGCAATCGGCGTGTTGAGCGCGCCGAGGTCGACCCTGGACGCGAGGACCGTCAGAACCGTCAGGATCATCAGGCCGAAGAACACGCCGAAGTAGATCGGCAACGACATGATGTGGTGCTCGGGGGCGTGAGCGGTGTGGTCGAGCTTCTTCATGCAGGCGTCCTCAGTGGATCAGGTACAGCAGCGGGAACAGGAAGATCCAGACGATGTCGACGAAGTGCCAGTACAACCCCATGATCTCCACCGGTGCGTAGTACTCCGGTCCGAAGTGTCCCACCCAGGCTCGCCGGATGAAGTAGATGAGCAGGCCGGCGCCGATGATCATGTGGAGCGCGTGCAGCCCGGTCATCCCGAAGTAGAAGACCATGAAGAGCTCGATGCCGCGGGTGAGCGCCGGGTTCTCGGCGTGGACGTAGTGGAAGTTCGCTCCCGGCAGCAGGCCCTCGTGGAAGTGAACGCTGTACTCGTACGCCTTCACGCCGAGGAAGACGCTTCCGAGGATCAGCGTGAGGACGAGCATCAGGACCGTGAGCTTCCGCCGGTCCATCTGCGCGGCCCACACCGACAGCGCCATCGTGAGCGAGCTGCCGATCAGCACGATCGTGTTCGCGAGACCGACCCAGGTGTTCTGGTGGTGCGCCGCAGCGGCCCACGCCTCCGGGTACTGGATCCGGTAGATCGTGTAGCCGAGGAACGCCCCCCCGAAGAAGAGAAACTCGGTCGCGAGGAAGAACCACATGCCGAGGATCGATGCCTCGTGCTGTTCGTGAAGGTCCTCGAAGTGGTGCTGGAGGAACGGGTGATGGTGCTCGGCGTGGTGCTCGTCCGCCGCGGCATCGTGGACGACGACGTCAGACATTCTGCGTCTCCTTCGTCGCGCGGAGGAACGCCGGGTAGTCGTAGGCCTCCCAGGTCACCACCGGGGTCTGATGGAAGTTCTCTGTCGGGGGAGGCGACGAGGTCGTCCACTCCAGGCCGACGGCGCCCCACGGGTTGTTGCCGGCCTTCGGGCCGAACTTGAGGGACCAGAAGAGGTAGACCATCGGCAGCAGATAGCCGACGGCCAGGACCGTCGCTCCCGCCGTCGACAGCACGTTGAGCACCTGGAACTCCGGCGCGTACGCGTGATAGCGCCTCGGCATCCCGACGTAGCCGACGAGGAACTGCGGGAAGAAGGTCAGGTTGAACCCGATGAAGACGAGGAGCGCCGAGAGGCGTCCCCACCACTCGGGATACATCCGGCCGGTGATCTTCGGCCACCAGTAGTGAATGCCGGCCAGGTACGCCATGATCGTCCCTCCGACCATGACGTAGTGAAAGTGGGCGACGACGAAGTAGCTGTCGTGCACGTGGACGTCGACGCCGAGCGCTCCGAGGAAGAGCCCCGTGGTGCCGCCGATCGTGAAGAGGCCGACGAAGCCGAGGACGTAGAGCATCGGCGTGTCCCACGAGATCGAGCCCTTGTACATCGTCGCGGTCCAGTTGAAGACCTTGATGGCCGACGGCACGGCGACGAACATCGTCAGGAACGAGAAGATCATCGCCGAGTAAACCGAAATGCCGGCGACGAACATGTGGTGGGCCCACACGAGGAAGCCGAGCAGCGCGATCGCGAGCGACGAGAAGGCTACGAATTTGTAGCCGAAGATCCGCTTGCGCGTGAACGCCGCCACGCACTCGGAGATCACCGCCATGCCCGGCAGGATCATGATGTAGACCGCCGGGTGCGAGTAGAACCAGAACAGGTGCTGGTAGAGCAGCGGGTCGCCGCCCAATGCCGGGTCGAAGATGCCGACGCGCAGCACGCGCTCGATCATCAGCAGCACGAGCGTGACCGCGAGGACCGGCGTGGCAAGAATGATCACGATGCTCGTCGCGTACATCGCCCAGACGAACAGCGGCAGGCGGAACCAGGTGAGCCCCGGAGCGCGCATCCGGTGGATCGTCACCATGAAGTTCAGCGCCGTCAGGATCGACGAGAAACCGGTGATGAAGGCGCCGAGCGTCGTCGCGAAGACCTTCGTGTTCGAGTACTGCGTCGAGAACGGCGTGTAGAACGTCCATCCCGTGTCGACGCCGCCGATGATGATGACCACGACGCCGAAGATCGCCCCGACCATGTAGATGTACCAGCTGAGCAGGTTGAGCTTCGGGAACGCGAGGTCCTTCGCCCCCAGCATGATCGGCAGGATGAAGTTCCCGAGCACGGCCGGAATCGCCGGGATCAGGAAGAAGAAGATCATCACGATGCCATGCAGCGTGAAGAGCTTGTTGTAGGTGTCGGAGGTGAAGAGGTCACCTTCCGGCGTCAGCAGCTCGAGGCGCATGAGGAAGGCGAAGAGGCCGCCGACGAAGAAGAGCAGCGTGACCGAGAAGAGGTACAGCAGGGCGATGCGCTTGTGGTCCTTCGTCAGGAGCCACGACATCACGCCGTAACCGTTGTTGAGGTAGTTGCGCTTCGGCACAGGCTGAATCTGCGGGGAGTCGATGGTCGTGCTCATGGGGCTCCGTTACCTCTGATTGCTCTTCGGGGCCGTGGACGTGGCGCCCTGGCCTTGGATCGACGGAGCCTGCCCGGTGGGGGGAGGCGCCTGTCCGGCGGCGGGCGCGCCTGCGCTCGTTCGCAGCGACTGCGGCGATTCGACCGCGAGGGCGGGCTGCTGCTCCGCGTTCAGGGACTTGACGTACTCGAGCAGCTTGATGAGCTCTTCCTCGCTGACCTGCCCCTGGAACGTCGGCATGATCGGCTGGAAACCCTTCGCGACCTTCGCCGTCGGGTTGAGGATCGACTCGCGGATGTAGTTCTCGTCGACCGGGACCATCCGGTCGTCGGCGAGCAGCCGCGACTTCCCGAACAGCCCGGTGAGCACCGGGCCTCGTCCGGTCGGCGTGTCGAGGTGACAGGTGTTGCACGCGAACTTCTGGAAGAGCTTCTCCCCCTGCGATGCGAGCGAGCCCTCGGTGCCTCCGGCGAGCCACTTCTGGTAGTCGACCGGCTCCATGACTTCAACCCAGCCGACCATCCCCGAGTGCAGCGTCCCGCAGTACTCGGCGCAGAAGATGTGGTATCGCCCGACCTTCGTCGGCGTGAACCACATCGTCCGGTAGCGGCTCGGCAGCACGTCCGCCTTGACGCGGAAGTACGGGAACCAGAGGCTGTGGATGACGTCCTCCGACGCCATCGTGATCTTCACCGGCCGTCCCACCGGGACGTGCAGGGTGTTGATCTCGCGCTGACCGCTCGGATGCTGGAACTTCCACATCCACTGCCGCCCGGTCGCGTAGACCTCGAGGGCATTCGGAGGCACGCGCTGGATCTTGAAATAGACCCAGGCGCCCCACAGGAAGATGCCGACGAAGATCACCGCCGGGACGACGATCCAGACCAGCTCGAGGATCTTCGGCGGCTCCTGTACGTCCGCGAGCTGGTTCTCCGCGCGCCTCCGGTACTTGATCGCGAAGAAGAAGATGACGATCCAGATCAGGAGCGAGACCCCGCCGGTGACGAGCACCAGGAAGAGGTACAGGTTGTCGACGTGCGGAGCGACGGTCGACGCCTGATCAGGGAACAGTGGGAAGTCCAAAAGCATCATTCGTGATCCTGTGGTGTCAGCTTCTGCCGGTGGCCGCGCGTGAGGAAGACGAGGAATCCGACGAGCGCCAGCAGCGTGGTCACACCGCCGACCCGGACGAAGAACATCGCGTTCTCGGTGTACTTGCCCGAGCTGGCATCGTAGTGAAAGCACATGAGGAGGAACTGGTCGGTCGCGGTGCCGATCTTCCCCTCGGACGCCTCGACGATCGCGAGGCGCAGGTCGCGCGGCTTGTACTCGAAGCCGTAGAAGTAGCGCGACGTCCGCCCGTCCGGCGTGAGCACGAGCAGCGCAGCGCCGTGCGCGAACTGGTCGGTCCGCCCGTCATACGAGTACTGGAATCCGACCGCGTCGGCGAGACGGTGAATGCTCGTGTCGTTGCCGGTGAGGAAGTGCCAGCCGGTCGCACCGTCGAGACGGCCGTAATGCTTGACGTACTTCTCTTTCTTCTCGGCCGCGTCGACCGCCCGGTCGCGGGGATCGATGCTGACGGTCACGACGTCGAATTCCTTCCCGATCGTGAACTTCAGCTGCGTCAACGCCGTGGTCGTCCCCTCGAGGACCATCGGGCAGAGCATCGGACAGCGGTAGTAGACGAAGTTCAGCAGGACGGGACGCCCCTTGCCGAAGTAGTCGCCCAGCCGGACCATCTTCCCGGTCTCGTCGCGGAAGATCAGCTCGAGTGGGACCTGCGAGTTCAGATTCTGCGCGATCGACACCTTGCCGGGAAGCTTCGCCGGAGTGGACGCCGCGACGCCGGTGTCGCCGTTCGCCTGCGGGATGGCGTTGCGCCCGGCCTGGGCGAAGAGCGAGGGGGCGAGCAACACGATCGCAGCGGCGATGAGCGTCGCGACCGCCATCGGACGGCGGGCGTCTCGCC